>DASPSB010000251.1:0-3479 GCA_035624135.1 Candidatus Acidiferrales bacterium
GCCGTATTATTCCGGTTTTCCCGACGATTTGGACTGGTGCGTGAAGGTGCTGAACACTTTGGTGGAAGGGGTAGAGGCGAAGATCGTGGTGCACATTTGCTACGGGAACCGGTATGGGAAACCGTCGTGGGAAGGCAGCTATCGTTACCTCTTCCCGCGGATTCTCGAGGCGAAGGTGCACCAGCTGACGCTGGAATTTGCCCGGCGTGGCGGCGAAGACCTGGACCTATTCCGCGAATTCAAGCCGCCGTTTGAGCTGGGCGTGGGCGTGATCGACGTGAAAACGCAGGCAGTGGAGACGGCCGATATGGTGGCCGACCGCGTGCGGAAAGCGCTTGAATATGTTCCCGCGGAGCGCGTGACGGTCCTTCCGGATTGCGGCTGTTTTCACCTGCCGCGGGACATCGCGTTCGCCAAATTGTGCGCGATGGTGGAGGGGACACGACTGGTGCGCAAGGAACTGGGACATTGAGATGCAGCAGCCGAATCCACTTCGAGAGGCGCTGGAGAACGGCCGGTTCTGTTATGTGGTGGAACTGGTGGCGAGCCGGCTGACGCGCGAGTCGCGGCTGCTCGAAGTGGCATCGCACCTGGCGCGCGTTCCCGGAGTGGTGGCGGGCAGCATCACCAGCTATGCAGGAGGCGCAATCGGGCACGACCCGATCCGGGTGGGCACCGCGGCGCGCGCGCGCGGGCTAACGCCGAACATACATCTGACCTGCGTGAACCGCAGCGTGGCCGCGGCGCAGCACGCACTCGAAGACCTGAACGCGCTGGGCATCGAAAACGTGCTGGCGCTGACGGGCGACTATCCCCAGAGTGCCGACGCGAATGCAGCACCGCCAGTATTCGATCTCGATTCCGTACAGCTTGTGCGCATGATGGACGAATTGCGCCGCGGGGGAATGTCATTCTGGATCGCCGTAGCGGTCTCGCCGTTCAAATACACCGAAGCCGATTGCCGTTACCAGTATCTGAAGCTGGAAAAGAAATTCGCGGCGGGCGCAGACTATGCGATCACGCAGCTCGGATACGACGCGCAAAAATTCCGAGAATTACGGCGGTACCTGACGGAGCGCGGCATTTCAAAACCGGTGCTGGGCAGCGTGTATGTGCTGGGCGCGAAGGGCGCGGAAAAAATGTCGAAAGGCGAACCGCCAGGCTGTTGGGTAGCGCCCGAACTCGTGGAAAAAATTCGTGCGGAAACAAGGGCGACGGACAAAGGCACCGCGTTCCGCTTGGAACGGGCGGCGCGCATGGCAGCGGTTGTGCGCGGCCTGGGATATGCGGGGGCATATATCGGCGGGGATCATCAGGCCGAACATGTGCGCTGGATTATCAAACGCTCGGAGACGCTGGCGCCGCGCTGGGAGGAGCTGGCGGAGGAGCTGCGCTACGCACCGAAAAATGGATTCTATCTGGGCCAACGCGTGCCGAAGACGCGGGCGCCGCGCGGGATAGTTCCGCGCGTCCTGGACGCGATGGGAAGAGTTTTCAATGTGCGAACGGATAGCGTGCTGCGCAGGACGCTGACAGGCGCGTTCGGGTGGTTCGATCGTCACCCGGCGATGGCGCGCGGCCTGGAGCGCGTGGAGTACACGCTGAAGCACCCCATTTTCGGCTGCGAGGCCTGCGGCAACTGCGTACTGGGGCAGATGGAGTACGTGTGCCCGCAGACGTGTCCCAAGCATTTGCGCAATGGCCCCTGCGGCGGAACGTCAAATGGGCGGTGCGAGGTGGTGGACAAGCCGTGCATCTGGGTGCGCGTGTACGAGCGCGCGGCGGCCGCGAATGAATTGGACGAACTGAAGACTTATATTCCGCCAGCCGACCGGAGACTTTCCGGCACAAGTTCCTGGATCAATTATTTTCTCGAACGGGACAACCGACCAGGCCACGAGCATGCACTCGTGACGATTGAGGCGGCGAGGACTATCGGGAACAGTGAAACTCAGAATTCGAAACGCGAGTCTCGAGAGGAATCAGCCCGCGAGGAGGCCCGGAGGATCTGAGCGGGGTCAGACACGGATCGAAGAGAGATGAGCGAAACAGCCACGATGCTCGTGAGCGGTGCGGACCAGCGCGGGCTGGGGGCGCGCATCGCGAACTTCGTCTTCGAAAATAACGGGAATATCGTGCATGCGGACCATCACATCGACCTTGAAAGCGGCCTGTTCCTGACGCGCGTGGAGTGGGAACTAGAGGGCTTCCGTATCCCGCGGCAGGAAATCGGCGCGAAATTTGCTTCGCTGGCCGAGGCGATGAAGATGAGCTGGGAACTACATTTTTCCGAGCAGCGCGAACGGGTGGCCATTTTCGTCTCCAAGTACGACCACTGCTTGTACGACCTGCTACTGCGGCATGCCTCGGGCGAGCTGCGCTGTGAAGTGGCGCTCGTGGTGAGCAACCATCCAGACCTGCGGCCGCTTGCCGAGCATTTTCGCGTGCCTTACCACGTGTTTCCGATCACCGCAGCGACAAAGAAGGAGCAGGAAGCGAGGGAGCTGGCATTGCTGGAAGAGCACCGGATCGGACTGATCGTTCTGGCGCGCTACCTGCAGGTATTCACACCGGAATTCGTGGCGCGATACCCGAACCGGATGATCAACATCCACGATTCGTTTCTGCCGGCGTTTGTGGGCGCGGGACCTTATAAGCAGGCGTACGAGCGCGGCGTGAAACTGGTTGGAGCGACGAGCCATTACGTGACGGAGCGGCTGGACGACGGGCCGATCATCGAGCAGGACGTAATGCGCGTGAGCCATCGGGACACGGTCGAAGATTTGAAGCGCAAGGGCCGCGATCTGGAACGCGTGGTGCTGGCGCGCGCGGTGCGGCTGCACCTCGAGCACCGCGTGCTCGCCTACGGCCGCCGGACTTACGTGTTCGACTGATCCAGGGGGCAGGCCGCCGATTGCGGCGGGAGAGGAAATCGCCATCAGCATCACGGACCTTCGTGTGCCGAAGACGGGAGGGATGAACACAAGCAAGGTCAGCGTGGTGCGCTGGCTGAAGCGCGAGGGCGACCGGATTGAGAAGGGCGAGCCGGTGGTCGAGCTGGAAACAGAAAAAGTGAGTTACGAACTGGATTCGCCCGTGGAGGGAGTGCTTCTGAAAATTCTGGCGCAGGAAGCGGCGGAAGTGCCGATCGGTGATGTCATCTGCCGAATCGGCGTGCCGGGCGACGCCGCGCGGTGACGCGCGATGACGCGAAGAAGGGAGGGACACGATGACTAGAGCCGAATCGCTGACCAGCGAGCGGCTGGTCTGGATGTACACGCAGATGGTACGCATCCGCGAGTTCGAGGAGCGCGTGAAGCGCACCTTTGCCGAACATCCCGGAGTGATGAGGGGGCACGCGCACCTGGGTGACGGCGCGGAGGGTGCAATCGTAGGGGCACTGGCCACGCGCTCCGAGCACGACCTGGTGATGCCCAGCTACCGCTGTCACGGCTACCCGCTGGTCCTAGGAACGCCGG
>DASPSB010000273.1:0-6175 GCA_035624135.1 Candidatus Acidiferrales bacterium
AAGCCGCCGTAAGACTGCCACCCAATGGCACGGCTGAAGGCGTGCCCCGACGCAACGGATGCGGTATGCTGGTGCAGGAAGGAATCCAGCAGGAGTCATCCATGGCCGACGAGCTTTGCAATCCCCAACCGGTGGCACAACCCGCGGCCACGCCCGCCAAACCAGGAGCGCGGATGGTGAAGTGCGTGAAGTTCGGGAAGGAAATGCCCGGGCTCGACTACGTGCCATGGAACGGCGAGCTGGGCCAGCGCGTGTACGACAACGTGTCGGCGGAAGCCTGGAAGCTGTGGATCGAGCATTCGAAGATGATCATGAACGAATACCGGCTGAATCCGCTGGACCCGAACGCGCACAAATTGATGGAAGAACAGATGGAGCAGTTCTTCTTCGGCGAAGGGGCCAAGCTGCCGGAAGGGTACGTGCCGCAGCGTACGAAGGGCTAGTCAGGCGTAATTTCCACGAAGACCCGGGCGACGAAGGCCCGGCCAGCCTCGAAGTCGGAATCTGAGTACCCACAGGCGAGACCCAGATGCAACCGGGCGAACGATCCAGCGGGATCACCTCAGCCGCAGTGGTGGTGTTTATCGGCAGCGCCATGAGCATGCTGATGGGCGGGGTTACGGCCTTTTCGTTGCCGTTGCTCCAGAGAGGGCCTTCCAGCCCGGCGCTGCCCGCGCCTCCCTTCGGCATACGCGGGACCATGATCGGGATGTCCCTCTTCTATTTCGGTTTTGCGGCGTGGGGAATCGCCACAGGCGTGGGACTGCTGAAACGGAAAGCCTGGGCGCGCGCCAGCATTCTGGTGTTCAGCGGCCTGACGCTGTTTGGGTTCGGGATGGGCAGTGTTGTTCTTTTTCTGCTGCCGCCGCTCGCGCGGGGCATTCCGGGAGGGGCCAGGGCCGCGATGGCGCGAGAGATAGCCCTCGCGATCATGGTGATCCCGACACTGATTGCGGTGTGGTGGCTGGTTTATTTCAATCTGGCGGGAGTGAAGAAGCAGTTCGAAGAATACGCGACCACCGGCGAGTATTCGCGCGACGACGGCTCGGCGAAGACCCTTTTTCTGAAGCGCCATCCGCCGCTGAGCATCACGCTCATCGCGTTGATGTACCTGCTGGGCGCGCCGTTTCTGCTGATTGCGCCCTTTACGGATTATCCGCTCCTGTTGTTCGGATTCGTGATTACGGGAAACGCGGCGCGCGCGCTCTATCTGTTGTATCTGCCGCTGACGGTATATGTGGGCGTGGGACTGCTGAAGTTGAAGGAGACGGCACGGCTCGTGGCCATCGCGATTTCGGCGGTCCACTTTGTGAGCACGCTATGCTTCGCCGTGCTGCCCGGGCAGGAGGAACGGCTGAAGACGCTGTTCGAACTGCTGCACGTCGAGCTTCCTCCTCCTTTGACGGTCGCGAGCCTAATGCCAATCATCCGCTTTGCCTGTTTTGTCGGACTGGCGTTCACCCTCGTGCTGATCTGGCTGCTGGTGACGCGGAGGTCTGCGTTTGTGAAGCAGGCAGAACAGACGGCCTAGAAAAACCCGTTAACAAGAGGCAACGAAAAGCTCACGGTCAGAAAGCGTGAGGAAGAGGGCACAGCAAGCAGCGCCCCTACGGTGCCTGCTGGGCGAGTGGATGTTCCACGGGAAGGCGCGGGCGAAGATCGAAGCACAGGCAGGCGTGCGCAGCACGAAGCGCAGATTCAACCTCGGCGGGCTGCGGCGCGCGGGCGAAAATGAAGCCGAGATAACTGGAGCCTTCGGGCCACGCGGCAATGTAATCGTGGGGGCGCGCGGTGATCTCCACCGATTCGATGTGCGCGAGGCGCGCGGCCTCTTCGATTCCCGCGACGCCTTCCAGGATTCCACTCGACGGGACGGGAATCATCATCACGCCGGAAGCGGCGGATTCGCGCTGGAGTGAGCGCGTGTCCATGCCGAGAGCGTGGCGGACGAGCAACTCTTCGAGAGGGATTTTCTCCGGGCCAAAGCGAAGTGCGCGGGCACACAGGCCGCCGATGGGCCGCGGCTGGACTTCGAGCACCCAGGGGCCGCGCGCGTTCACTCGAAATTCCGCGTGAATGGGGCCGCGGGTCAGACCGAGCGCGGCGACGGCCTGGCGGGCGCAGTCCTCGACCACAGCCAGAGCGCGCGGCGCGAGGCGCGATGGCGTGACGTAGATCGTTTCCTCGAAGTACGGACCCTCAAGAGGATCGGGTTTATCGAAAATGGCGAGCGTACGCAGGCTGCCGTCTTCGAGCAGGCCTTCGAGCGCGATCTCGGGGCCGGGCAGAAAGTTTTCGACGAGCAGGCGGTCGAGACCGGCTTCGCGCGTCACCTGAATTTCAGGCGATTGGACGAGGGCGCGGATGCGAGCGACGGCGGCGCGGAACTGATCAGGGCCGTCGGCGCGGACGACGCCCTGGCTCATGGAAAGCATCAGAGGCTTCACCACGGAGGGGAATTGCACGCGCGGGAGAACGGGGCCGAGATCGTCGTCGAGCGCAAAGGAGAAGAACTGCGGGACGGGCACGCGCGCGGCGCTGAGCCGTTCGCGCTGGAGGAACTTGTTGCGCGCGGTCTCCACGGATTCGGGCGAATTGTAGGGCAGGCCGAGGGAACGCGCGGCGTGCGCAGCGGCGGCGAGCGGACGATCGCCGAGCGCAAGAATGGCGTGAATGGGCGCGTTCGTGGCGGCGCGCGCGATCTCCGCGGCGGCGTCGGCGGGGCGTTCGAAGTGGAGCGGAATCGCGGCGTCCTGCCAGGGGTCATCGAGCTGGTGGCAGCGGTCGGTGGCGAAGACGACTTCGGCGCCGAGGCGGCGCGCGGCGTCGGCGAAGGCGCGGGCCTGGTAGCCGAGCTTCGAAATCAGAATCAGCAGGCGCTTCGGCGGCTGGGATGGGCTGCTCATCGCGTGTCCGCGGACTTAGACGAACGATTCGGCGAGGCGAACTGCATCGCGTGCTTTTGCGATGGGGACCAACTGGTCCCGCGTCGGCTCGGCTCAACAGTACCAGGGCTCGGTAAGATACGGCACCGCGGCGCGGGCGATGAGCGCGGGTTCGAGGGGCGCGGGAGCGTCGATGCCGGCGGCGGAATGCGCCGCAGCCCAGATTTGGGCGAAGAGTTTCTCGCGGCTGCGGCCCATTTTCTCGCCACGTTCGACAATGGACTGCACATCGGCGGCGAGGGCGTCCACGCGCGGATCGGGATGGCGCCAGGGATGGACGAGCGCGGCGGGATCGAACGGGCCGGCGATGGCCCGCACGTCTGCCAGCTCGAGCAATAACGAGCCGGCGGGAATCAGCAGGCGGATGGCCAGCTGGATCGCGGGGACGTTCGCGGCGAGTCCCTCTTCGGCCAGCACGCGAAGCAGGCCGCAGTAGCCTTCGAGTGTGGTCCAAGGCGTGAAGGGCACAAAGGTGGGCTGTAGCGGCAGACCGATTTCGCGGCAGCGGCGAACGACAGCCAGAAAATCGGCGCGGGTGTGACCCTTGGCCAGGCGGGCGAGGACGCGGTCGTCAACCGATTCGGCGGCGGTGACGACGAAGGCGCAGCCAGTGTCGCGCAGAATGGCGAGCAGATCGGCATGGCGGCGGAGATGTTCGACTTTTATGGTGACGTCGTAGGAGACGGAGGGAAATTCGCGGTGCAGCGACTGGACGAGGGTGATGGCGTGGCGCGGGCCATTGAAGAAATCGGGATCGCCGAAGGTGATGTGCTGCGCGCCGGCAGCAACCTGCTGGCGGACGTCGGCGAGAACGATATCGGGCTGCACGACGCGGAACGCGCCTTGATAAACAGGCACGATCGGGCAGTGGCGGCACAGATGTTTGCAACCGCGGCTCGCTTCCGTATAGCCGGCGATGCGATGCGAGCCGTCGGGCATGCGCAGGTGGGCGTAGTCCTTCAGTGCAGGCAGGCCGGCGCGCTCCGGCAGCAGAAATTCCTGCCGAGCCAGCGAAATCGAAGGTGACCCACTGCCCGTCGTCTCTGCGCCCATCGAGTTGGAAGCATTCGCTGAGAGCTGCTGCAAGAGCGAGGCAAGCGGCGTTTCGAATTCGCCGCCGATCACACTGTTCACGCCGAGTCCGCGCAAGTAGGCCTCGTTCATGGGCGCGTAGAGGCCGTAGAAGCAGATGGTCGCGCGGGGATTCAGTTTGCGCACGGGCTCGAGCAGCATCACAGCGAGGCGCGTGGCAGTGTGCATGGGCACGTAGAAGGCGATCAGGCCGGCTTCGCGGACCCAGTCCTCGCGAAACGCGTCGCGGGAAACGTCCAGGCAGCGGACCTCGGCGCCGGCGCGGCGCAGCCACGCTGCGGGCGAGGCCAATCCGAAAGGCTGGCGGCCGAGTTCGTAGGTGGAGATGAGCAGGACGTCCACAGGGTCAGCAAGGAATTATGGCATGCAGCGAAGCGGCGACACCAATCCCGTGCTGCAATTCATCCAATGAGTGTACGGCGGATGGGATAGAATATTGGTTCCTCTCAAGGAGAGCAGTTCACGATGACAAGCGGACAACGGAACAGTTTCGGTTCGCGGGGCGGGCTGCGGGCGGGCGCGCGCGAGTATCAAGTGTTTCGCGTCGGCGAGCTCGAGAAGCGCGGGGTGGGACAGCCGTCGCGGCTGCCGTTTTCGTTGAAGGTGCTGCTCGAAAATCTGCTGAGGCAGGAAGACGGCGGGTTTGTCAAGGCGGCGGATATCGAGGCGCTGGCGCGCTGGAATCCGGCGAAAGCGGGACAGCAGAAGGAAGTGAACTTCATGCCCGCGCGTGTGCTGATGCAGGATTTCACGGGCGTGCCGGCGGTGGTGGACTTGGCGGCGATGCGCGACGCGATGCGCGCGATGGGCGGCGATCCTAAGAAAATCAATCCGCTGCTGCCGGTAGACCTGGTGATTGACCATTCCGTGCAGGTGGACCTGTTCGGAACGAACCAGGCGTATCTGCTGAACACGGAAATCGAGTTCCAGCGCAATCGCGAGCGCTATGTGTTTTTGCGCTGGGGGCAGAAATCATTTCGGGATTTCCGCGTGGTGCCGCCGGGGACGGGCATTTGCCATCAGGTGAACCTGGAGTACCTGGGCCGGACGGTGTTTACGCGCGAGGCGGAGGGCGCGACGTTTGCGTTTCCGGATTCGCTGGTGGGCACGGACTCGCACACCACGATGATCAATTCCATCGGCGTGTTCGGCTGGGGCGTGGGGGGAATCGAAGCAGAGGCGGCGATGCTGGGGCAGCCGCTCTCGATGCTGATTCCGGACGTGGTGGGGTTCAAACTCCACGGGCGGCTGCCGGAAGGAGCGACGGCCACGGACCTGGTGCTGACAGCGACGCAAATGCTGCGCAAAAAAGGCGTGGTGGGAAAATTCGTCGAATACTACGGCACGGGCCTCTCGAGTCTTTCTGTGCCGGACCGCGCGGTGCTTTCCAACATGTCGCCCGAGTACGGGGCGACGATGGGATTTTTCCCGGTGGACGGGGAGACGCTGGCCTATCTGCGCTTCTCGGGCCGCGAAGAAGAGCACGTGAAGCTGGTGGAGGCATACGCGAAGGAACAGGGCTTGTTCCGAACCGATTCGACGCCCGATCCGATTTTTACGGACACCCTCGAGCTGGATTTGGCGAGCGTTGAGCCCGCGCTCGCGGGACCGAAGCGGCCGCAGGACCGGGTGCCGTTGCGTGAAGCAAAGCCCACGTTCTTGAAGTCGCTCGAAGGAACCCCGGCGAAACACGCACAGGTGAAATCGAACGGCGATCTTTACGAGCTGGGTCACGGCTCAGTAGTGATTGCGGCAATTACGAGCTGCACAAACACGTCGAACCCGTCGCTGATGATTGGCGCGGGCCTGCTGGCGAAAAAGGCGGTGGAACGCGGGCTGAAGGCGAAGCCGTGGGTGAAGACGAGCCTGGCGCCGGGCTCGAAAGTGGTGACCGATTACCTGCAGGCCTCCGGACTGACGCCCTACCTGGAAAAGCTGAAGTTCAACCTGGTGGGATTCGGCTGCACGACGTGCATTGGAAACAGCGGGCCGCTGCCGGAAGGAGCGACGGCCACGGACTTGGTGCTGACAGCGACGCAAATGCTGCGCAAAAAAGGCGTGGTGGGAAAATTCGTCGAATACTACGGCACGGGCCTCTCGAGTCTTTCTGTGCCGGACCGCGCGGTGCTTTCCAACAT
>DASPSB010000394.1:0-9621 GCA_035624135.1 Candidatus Acidiferrales bacterium
ATCGAGGCTCGGGCAGCCGCAGGCTCTTCCCGCTTGTGGCTTGCAGAACTCTCCCCTTCCGAGCGCAGCACCATGGTGGCCACCTTCGGCGGCTGGGCGCTCGATGGCATGGACGTAATGATTTACAGTTTCGTGATCCCCAGCATCATGGCGGCCTGGGGCCTCAGCAAGGGACGGGCCGGTCTGATCGGCACAGCGGCTTTGCTGATCTCCGCCGTGGGCGGCTGGCTGGCCGGATTGCTCGCGGACCGTTATGGCCGCGCGCGCATCCTTCAGCTCACCATCATTTGGTTCGCCGTATGCACCTTTCTGTGCGGCTTTACGAACAATTTCACACAACTCCTGATTGCGCGCGGCCTTCAGGGCCTGGGATTCGGCGGCGAATGGGCGGTGGGATCGGTGCTGATGGGCGAAGTAATCCGCGCCGAGCATCGCGGCAAGGCTGTGGGTACAGTCCAGGGTGGCTGGGCCATCGGCTGGGGGCTTGCGGCTATCGCGTACACGATACTCTTCCGGTTGCTGCCAGAGGCTGTCGCCTGGCGCGCGCTCTTCTGGATTGGCATCCTGCCGGCGCTGCTCGTCTTTTATATCCGCCGCCGCGTTCCCGAGCCGCAGCTGTTCACGGACACTCGCAAACGGCTCCAAGCCGCCGGCTCCAGGGCAAACTTTCTGGAAGTCTTCTCGCCCGACGTGATTGAAGTAACGGTTCTGACCGCGCTGCTGGCGTTGGGCGCCCAGGGCGGCTACTACGCCATCTTCACCTGGCTGCCCACTTTCCTGAAGACGCAGCGGCAACTCTCCGTGCTCAATACGGGCGCCTATCTTTTTGTCGTGATCGTGGGCTCGTTTGTCGGCTACATGGTGAGCGCGTATCTGGCCGATCATCTCGGCCGCAAAAAGACGCTGTTCCTTTTCGCCGTATTTTCCTTCGTTACGGTGATTTCGTACACCTACTTGCCCATCGCCAATCCGGTGATGCTGGTGCTCGGATTCCCCCTCGGCTTCTTTTCCTCAGGCGTGTTCAGTCCCATCGGGGCTTTCTTCACCGAGCTGTTTCCCAGCCGGCTGCGCGGCTCGGGACAGGGTTTCTCCTACAATTTCGGCCGCGGCGCGGGAGCCCTGTTTCCCACACTGGTCGGGTTCCTGAGCGAGCGATTCTCGCTGGGACTGGTAATTGCCATATTCGCCGCCGGTGCTTACCTGCTCATGATTCTCGGCACCGCACTGCTGCCGGAGACCCGCGGCAAGGAACTCCGCGCGTACGAGTGAAGGGTGCAAATGGACTTCAGGCTTCGCAAGGGGCGTGGCGTTCGCTTTCTACGATTGCTCGCGCCACCGGCGAGTGCTAGATTGAGCCGTAGGCGGAAGTGGCGGAACTGGCAGACGCGCAAGGCTTAGGACCTTGTGGCCGCGAGGCCGTGGGGGTTCAAATCCCTCCTTCCGCACAATTTCCGCCCAGGAAATTGTGTCCTGAGCGCTCCTCGCGTGCGAAAGACTGGATCGACGCTCTGCTGCGCGCACGCAAAGCGGTTGTTCTTCCGGGCATCCCTCTCCTACTTCCTGCACACTTGCGTTCCGCCCCGCAATCCGTCTAGCATTGCCTCCCGCCGTGGGGTGTCCCGTCGTCTAATTTGGAACCCACTCCGCCATTCTCGCGTCTGCTTTCCTCGGAGGCCGGGCGCTCCCGCGGCCGCGCAAGTGATTTTTGCTGCGACCAAATCCCATTCAAAAGGATGCGAACTCCATGTTGAACCGCCGATTTCGCACGATTGCACTTTTGTGCGCGCTCGCCGCGCTTCTCCTAGCGCCCATTGCCCGTGCGCAGACCAAGCTGCTGCGTTTTCCCGACATCCACGACGACAAAATCGTATTCGTCTACGGCGGCGACCTGTGGGTTGCTTCCACCTCCGGCGGAATCGCCACGCGCCTCACGGCGCACCCCGGTCTGGAGCTGTTTCCGAAGTTTTCTCCAGACGGCAAGTGGATCGCCTTCACCGGACAGTACGACGGCGACGAACAGGTCTATGTAATCCCTTCGACCGGGGGCATCCCGCGCCAGTTGACGTTTTATCCCGCGCGCGGCCCGCTTCCTCCGCGCTGGGGCTACGACAATCAGGTGTACGGCTGGACGCCCGACGGCAAGAGCGTCCTCTTCCGTTCCTTGCGCGACCACTTTGATCTCGGAGACTCGCAGCTCTATACGGTCTCGGTGGAAGGCGGGTTGCCCAAGGCGCTGCCTATGCCCACCTCGGGCGCCGGCGATTTCTCTCCCGACGGCATGAAAATGGTTTACTCCCCGCTGTTCCGCGATTTCCGCACCTGGAAGCGCTATTCCGGCGGCTGGGCGCAGCAGCTCTACCTCTTCGACCTGAAAACGGACGCGGCCGAAAAAATCACGCAGGGTCCGCGCTGCAATCGCGATCCCATGTGGATCGGCGGCAAGATTTATTTCGTTTCCGACCGCGACGACACTCTCAACCTTTACTCCTACGATCCCTCCACCAAGAAAACCGAGCAGCTCACGCGCAGCAAGAAGTGGGACGTGCGCTGGCCCGGCACCGACCACAAAAACCAGATCGTTTATGAGTTCGGCGGCGAGCTGCAGGTGTTCGACATTTCCACTGGCAAATCGCGCCCCGTGTCTATCAATGTTCCCTCGGACGGTCTCGCTATGCGCCCGTCGCACATTTCTGTAGCCAACCATATAGAAGGCTTCGGGCTCAGCCCCAAGGGCGAGCGCGCCGTGTTCGTAGCCCGCGGCGACATCTTCACCGCTCCCATCGAGAAGGGACCTACGCGCAACCTGACGAATTCCTCGAACGCACACGACCGGGAGGCGAGCTGGTCTCCCGACGGCGCGAAGATCGCCTTCATCTCCGACATGACCGGCGAGGAGGAGATCTATTTGATCGATCAGGATGGCGCAGGCAAGCCCGAGCAGTTGACTCACGACGGCCACGCCATGCGCTACCATCCCGTTTGGTCTCCCGATGGCAAGCACATCGCCTTCAACGACAAGAACGGCGATCTCTTCGTCCTGACTTTGGCCGATAAGAAAATCCTCCACGTGGCGCACGATAAAAGCGGCAATTTGTTCGACTACGTCTGGTCGCCCGACAGCAATTTTCTGGCCTTCTCCCTCTCGACTCTCGACGGCTTCCGCGCCGTGAACATCTGGGGGCTCGCCGACGGGCAGCTTCACGAGGTCACCGGCTCGCTCTTCGACTCCTTCCGGCCCTCTTGGGACCCTGACGGAAGCTTTCTCTATTTCATCAGCGTGCGGGAATTTCATCCGCTGCTGAGCCAGCTCGAATTCAACTTCGCAGCCACACGCAGTCACGGCCTCTTTGCTCTCACCCTTCGCAAGGACGGCAAGAGTCCCTTTCCGCCGGAAAGCGACGAGGTCTCCATCTCCAGAGACTCCGAGAAATCCGCGGAGAAGAAGCCCGATTCCGGCGATCAGAAGCCCGATGCCAAGCCGGGTGAGAAATCCGGCGAGAAAAAAGAGGAGAAGCCCAAGGAGCCCATCCGCATTGATTTCGACGGCCTCTCCGGCCGCGTCACTCGTGTTCCCATCCCCTTCGACAACTATTTCGCCGTCACCGCTGTCCCCGGCCATCTGACTTACACCCGCGTCGGCTCCGGTTACTACGGCCGCGAAAGTTTTCCTGATTCCGCCCTGGTGATTTTTTCGCTCAAAGACCGGAAGGAAACCGTGCTGGTTGAAAAGGTGAACGGTTACGCCGTCAGCGCCAACGGCTCCAAAATTCTGGTGCGCACCGGCGAGGAATTCAAGCTATTCGACGCCAATCCCAACGGCAAGACCAATCCCAAGACCGTCTCGACCGCCGGCCTCGCCGCGGACCGCATCCCGCAGCAGGAATGGGTCGAGATGTTCAACGAAGTCTGGCGCCGCTACCGCGATTTCTTCTACGTCAGGAACATGAACGGCTACAACTGGGAGGCGCTTCGCGAGCAATACCGTCCGCTCGTCGATTACGTCGCGCACCGCTCAGATTTGAACTACCTCATCGGCGAAATGATCGCCGAGCTGAGCAACTCGCACGCGTATATCGCCGGGGGCGACATCGAGGTTCCCAAGCGCGCTCCTGTCGGTCTGCCCGGCGCGCGTTTCGAGCTGGATTCCGCCGCCGGCCGCTACCGCATCGCCCATATACTGCATGGGCAGAATGAAGAGGACACCTACCGTGCCCCGCTCACCGAAGTCGGCGTGGACGTTCACGAAGGCGACTACGTTATGGCGATCGACGGCCGCGAGCTCACCGCCCGGGACAATCCCTATGAGTTGCTGCGCAACAGATCCAGCAATCCCGTTGAGCTGACGGTGAACACGAAACCCACATTCGACGGCGCGCGAAAAACGTTCTACAAGCCCATCGCTTCGGAGACTTCGCTCCTCTACCTCGCCTGGGTGGAGCACAATCGCGAGTACGTCACTCAGAAAACCGGCGGGCGGATCGCCTATATCCACATCCCGGACATGGGCGCGGACGGAATCCGCGAATTCACCAAATACTACTACCCGCAGATCCGCAAGGAGGGAATGATCGTGGACGTGCGGGGAAACGGCGGCGGCAACATCTCGCAGATGATCATCAACCGCATGCGGCAGACCCTGTTGGGCACCGAATTCGCGCGCAACGACGAGCGCACCGGCACCTATCCCGGCACCACCTTTTTCGGCCCCATGGTTTGCCTGATTAACGAGACCTCGGCCTCCGACGGCGACATTTTCCCGTACATGTTCAAGCAGGCAGGGCTCGGCCCGCTCATCGGCAAGCGCACTTGGGGCGGTGTGGTCGGCATCAGCGGGCGTACGCCGCTGATTGATGGCGGTCAGATTTTCGTTCCCGAATTCGGCACCGCTTCCGCGCAGGGCCAGTGGGTGATTGAAGGCCACGGCGTCGATCCCGACATAGAAGTCGAAAACGATCCGCGCGACATCATCGCCGGCAAGGACGCCCAGCTCGACCGCGCGATTGAAGAGGTGATGAAGGCGCTCGAGACGCATCCGCACACGCTGCCGGGGCGGCCGGCGGATCCCAACAAGGCGCCCAAGCACTGACCAGCGGCCCGGACACTTTTGCCCGCTTCTGACGAAGGATGCGTCCGCGCACGGTTCCGCTCTGGTGCAAGTCATGCGTGTCGAGTCGAAGGCTGATCCCGCGTTGCGGGATCGGTGTCCGAGGCATGGGTGTATCCCCACGTCCCCCCCTGGCCCGCCCCCCGCACTCCTTTGACAGCAGCGGGTGATGCGCGTACAGTGCGCCCAATCGCTTGCTGTGTGGCCAAGCTGCCCTGGAGGAAACCAGAATGAACATACGCCCTGAAATTACTTTTCGCAGGGCTTTGCTGCTCGCGCCTCCCGTGATTTTCCTTTTTGCAAGCGCGGCATTTGCGGAACCGCCCGACAACTGGGGATTCGCAATTCTCATGGAATTTCTGTTTCTTATACTGGCTTTCTTTCTTGCCTTTTACATCTACCACGCCCTGGCCCTTCAGACCATCGCCCGGAAGACGAATCGGGACGACGGCTGGCTGGCGTGGATCCCGATCGCGAATTTGTTTCTCATGGTGATGATCGCCAAGAAGCCCGTCTGGTGGGTTCTCTTGTTTTTCATCCCGCTGCTCAATTTCGTGGTGATCGTGGTCGTCTGGATGGCCATCGCGGAGGCGCGAGGCAAACCCAACTGGTGGGGAATCCTATACATTATCCCGCCGGTGAGCATCATTGTGCCAGGTTATCTTGCCTGGTCGGATTGAGCTTCTGCTGAGGAAGAACTGCCTCATCACAAGAGTAAATTGCCCCCCACTAGCTGGCGCCTTGCCGAATTGTCTCCTTCCATTTCCCCGGCGTATCATGACCGTCAGCGGCAGACTCCCGGCGGAGGTGCCTCGGTATGTTTCGCGCTGCACGCTCACTGACCCTCCGGCCTTTCCTTGTCTTTTGGGCTGCGATTGTGGCTGCGGGCATTCTGCGCGCCGACGACTTTTGGAAAAGCAAACCCCGCTCCGAATGGACCCTGAAGCAAACGCTCAAACTCCTTCAAGATTCGCCCTGGGCCCGGCAGGAAATTCGCACGCTCATCCCTCCGGAAGCGGGGCCCGACGCTCTTCTCGAACGCTTCCGCACCCGATGCGGTCCGGGCGGGGTGGACGCCAGCGGCAACTGCATCCAGGCACGCCCGGCGCCTCCGAGCGAGTCCTCGGGAAGCGGTCCGGTGGTCTACTCCAATGTCAACGATGTGATTTTTCTCGTGCGCTGGGAATCGTCTGCTACCGTCATGGACGCCTTCGCGCATCTTGCCGAACTCGGCGAACGCGCCACGGCGCAGTATCTTTCCATGCCGCCGCGTCTGCCCGCGGACCGCTACGTCATCACGCTCAAAGCTCTGGAGCGGCCCACGACCGCGGGCATCGCTCCGGGCGCCATGCCCGCTGATCCCATCGGCTCACTTGACGACGAGGCCGGGTCTCGCGCCCGCCTGGTGGCGGGAAATCTCAGCGTTGCTCCTGCGGAGACGGAACGCTCCGGCGTGGGCGCCGCCGAAGCCGTGCACTTCTACTTCCCGCGCCAGGCGGAGGGTGCGCCCCTCTGCGCGCAGGATCGTCCCTCGCGTGTCACCTTCGAATTCCGCGGCCAGCGTTTCTCGTTGAAAACGCATTTCTCGCTGACACCCGACATGCTTCAGTAGCGCGTCCGGTCGCACCTGACCCGTTCCGCTTCCTTGTGGGCAACTTTGCTCAGGATTCTTTCGTCTTCGCGGGGACTGCCGGTGCGGCCGGTGCGGTGGGTGCGGCCGCCGGGGCGGACGCGGCCGGCGGTATCGGCGCAGGCTCTGCTGTCGGCGTCTGCACCTTTGCGACGGCCCGGTCGCGGCGGCGGCTCCGGCTCTTCGGGGAGGTTGGCGGCGTAACTCCGGCCAAATCGGCGAGCAGGCGCCGCAGCTTGTACCGTTCTTCGAAGTCCATATCCACGATTTCGAAGCCCATCATCTGGCTTCGCGAATCGCGCACGAACGCGGTGGCCTTCATGCTCTTCATAGCCGACGTGAATTTGATTTGAATCAGCGTGCCCGGAGTCAGATAGCGCTCGCACGTGGCGATTCCGCCGCCCAGGTTCATCGAAGTGGTTTCGAGCTTCTGGTTTTCCCGCAGATTCGTGGTCACCAGGGGCAAAGGTCGCGACAATTTCAGGCGCGCGTAACGCCGCTGCCTCAGACAGGAAGACATGGGCTCTTCGAGCGGCGTGGCGATCGTAAATTCGCCGGCCTCAACCCCGCTCTTCGGGAAGAAACTCTTCACGAAATCCGGATCGAGTTTTTCCAGCGCTTGCAGCGCCACCACGCGCAACTCCCCCGGAAAGCTCCAGCGGAACATCTGCCGGGTTTCTACGATCTTCCTCAGGATGGGAGTTGCTTCCGCGGCCCGCAGGCGTGACAGCCCTTCGATCGCCTTGATGCGCAGGTACGGCGAGCTTTCCGGGGGCAGATTGCCGCCGGCCAAGTCCATTAGCAGCGGCACCGCAGCCGAGTCGCCGCTCAGCCCGATTTCGTCCAGGGCCAGCGGCTTCACCAGCGGATCGAGCTGGTCGAACATGATCAACAGCAGCCGGCAGCGGTGCGACGAGTCCGCCGCGGCGATTTGCCGGATCACGCGGTCGTGGAATGACCGCTGCCATTCTCCCACCTTGGGTGGCAGCCAAACTTCGAGCGCTTCGGGGTCCAGGCGCGCCAGCAGCCCAACTGTTTCCACAGCCTGCGGTGGCGGCCCGGCGCGCAGCACGTCGCGCAGGAACGCCGCCCCCGTTTCGCCCAGTTCACGCGCCATGCGTAGCAGCAGCTCCACGTCTTCGCGGAAACCGGCGCGGCTGAATCGGACCGCCAATTGTTCGATGGCTGGCCGTGGTGTGCGCTTCAACAGCTCGCTCAGCCCTTCCGGAATCGATTCCTCGCGCAGCCCTTCCTCGATGAATTCGGGAATGCGGTTTTCCACTCCGATCCTGGAGAACAAATTCTGTCCCGAGCCCGGCCGTGATTTCTCCACCTCTTCCACCAGGTCCAGCGATTTGATCATCGCCGGGAACGAGTGCAGGCTTGCCGCCGCCTGGCTCAGCCGCACGAACGCGGCGCCGATCAGCGTCTGCAGCTCCGGCTTTTCCTCCACGGCCAGTTGTTTGCCCACCACCTCGAGGCACTCGAGCAGCAGGTCGGCCACCTCTCCCATGAGCAGGTCTGCCAGGTCCGGCAGTCCCAGCGCCGTCTCCCGCCGGGCTTCCGGGTCTTCCAGCGCAATGCAATTCACATAATTCCGGAGGACCTTGATAATCGTCTCTTTGTTGCCCTGTTTCCGCAGTTCCTCGATGTATTGGCGGACGTTTCGCGATGGCACGCACCAAGCTTCCCCGGTGAGAAGCACTTCCTTCTTTTTCTCCTCGGGCACTTCCTCCCAGAAGAACTGCGTCATCAACTGTACGTGCGACTCGTACTTCACTCCCGCCTGCGACAGGCGATCTTCGTGTGCTCCGATCACGCGCCGCAGCGAGTCAATCTCCTGGTTCAGGCTTTCGAACATCTGCTTCACGGCATTCACGCGCACTTCGCCCCGTTCATAGCTTTCCAGCGCGAAGCGGATAGCAATGTGCTGCGCGAGTTTCAGCAACATCGGCTGGTCCGGTTGGTCCGCGGGGGCCTGGGCTGCGAGACCCGCGAGCGCGTTATAGAGCAGCGTTTGCGCCCGCATCGGCATCGTCGTCAGCCGCTGCTGGAACATGGCTGGCGGGTCGCCGGCCTGTGTCGAGGTGGATTTTCCAAGCTGCACCAGCATCTGCAGCACGCCCCGAATGTCTTCCTGCTGGATGGTGAAGGTCGCGCCGCCGGAGCTACCGGGAACATACACGCCGCTCGGCGGCGGTGCGCCTCCCGCTGTTCCCTTCACATCAACTGAAAGTCCTGCGGTAGCGGCCGCTGCCCACATGCTTGGCTTGACTTTCTTGCCGCCTCCACCCTCGCCGGTTGTTCCACCGCCTCCGCCTGGGCCGCCGCCAGTTCCGCTGGTGCCACCGGAGCCCCAGCTTCCGCCGCCTACGCCGGTTCCGCCTGTGCCCAGAGTTCCGCTTCCCGGTCCACCAAATCCGCCGCCACCTCCAGGGCCGCCAGTTCCGCCGCCTCCACCACCGGCCGGACCGCCCCCTCCAGGCCCGCCGCCAGGTCCCCAGCTACCGCCTCCACCACCGCCGCCTGGACCGCCACCGCTACCACTCGTGCCTCCTCCTCCGCCTCCTGATCCCGCAGGCATGATCACCGTCGCATTTGGATCAGCAGGGGCACCTCCTCCGCCAGTTCCGCCTCCACCCGCGCTGGGGGAAACCCAGCCACTGCCTTCACCTGATTCCTTGCTCGTAGTTCCGCCGCCAATCGGAGCGCCGCCTCCGGATCCGCTGTTACTGCTTCCGGTTCCCCAACCTCCACTGCCACCAGTTCCGCCGTCGCCGGATAGAGCGCCGCTGGGAGGGCCGCCTCCGGGTCCGCCGCTGACACCTCCCGCGCCCCAGCTACCACCACCCGTTCCTCCCTCGACGCCGTGACCGCCCCCTCCAGG
>DASPSB010000274.1:0-13808 GCA_035624135.1 Candidatus Acidiferrales bacterium
CGAAGGAGCACGGGTGATGTCCGTAAACGCCTGGTCGGTGTAGAGCACGACTCCAATGGGCTCAGGCGGCGTGTAGTTCAGCACAAATTCGATGGCGGAGAAATCCTCTTCGAGAGTTTTCAGAATGTCGCGCGCGAGCGATTGGGGAGCGGCGGCGCCGCTATACCGCACCTGAAAATGGGCGGAGATGCCTTCGCGGTATCCGGATTCCTCCTGCTGGTCGCGCTGCACCTTGGCGAGCGCGCGCTCC
This sequence comes from Candidatus Acidiferrales bacterium, assembly GCA_035624135.1. GTDB lineage: Bacteria > Acidobacteriota > Terriglobia > Acidiferrales > UBA7541 > JOPF136. The sequence goes on from DASPSB010000274.1 coordinate 251, forward strand.
ACTTCCGGGTCCGCGCGAAGAGTCAGCGACTTCTGCCATTCGGCCACGGCCAGATCGGGCTTGTTCAGGCCAACGTAGGCCCAGCCCATGAATTTCGCGACGTCGGGCGATTGCGCATCCAGGCGGCGCGCATGCTCCAAAACTTCGAGGGCCTCACCGTAAGCGCTCTGCCGAAGCAGCAGATAGGCCAGATTCAGCAGCAATTCAAGATTTTCCGGCGAGTAGATCAGCGCCCGGCGGTAATGAGCCGTGGCCGATTTGATGTCGCCATGGGCCAACTCGAATTGCGCCGCGACATGGTGCGCCACGGCCACGCGGTCGGCCTCCCGCCTGCCTCCCTGATCCGCCTGAACTTCCAGCTGGGCGATATAGTTGCGATCGATCTGCCCGTCGACCACCACAGCTTTGGCAATGGAGTTGGCGTCAGCCGAGGTGAGCGGAGGCGGAGGAGCGGAGGCAGCAATGACGCTCGTGTCGCCCGACGAAGCCTTAGCGCCGGGCGCGGCCATGTCAACAGAACCACCGCGCTCAATGTGGTCCACGCTGGAGCGCGGCAGACTCAGCTTGCCGGTGGACGTCTCGAAACTGACGCGGCTGTCCTCTTCCACGACATTTGTGGCGTGAATGCGCCGGCCGCTCTTCAGGACAATCGTGTCGGCATGAACGGCGAGCGGAGCCACCGCGATGGCGGCTAAACAAAAAGCAACTTTCAGGAACCCATGGCGCATACTAGAAGTCTAGCAAAGGCAGTCCGGGTGGCGCATCTGAGCATGTTCGGCCATGTTCGAGTTGCTACCATGTGGCGCACGCGCCGAATTTTGCTCTCCGGCGTCGCCGCATGCCTGGGAGTGGCCGGGGCACAGGCATCGCATCCGTCGAGCTCACCGGAACGAAAGCTGTACGATGAGTTGAACGGACTTCGCATCGACCGCGCACGCGTATATCACATCCGGCAGTTTGCTCTGCGCCGGGATGCCGTCCGGCTGGTGTTCGAGGACGGCACAATCGGGCTGCTGGAGCCATTTCACGGGCGAGTGCTCGGCGCCGTGTTCTCCGGAACGGCGCGGGTGCTGGCGACGCCGCGCGACCCAGCAGAAAAGCGCTCTCTTTCCCGGTTTGTGGGCACGCCGCTGCTCGATGAGCCGGTCTCGAAGGCGTATCTCCGATTTACAGATAGCACAGCCGATGAGATCGAAGCCTCTCTGAAATCTTCCGGGGCGAAGCCGATCGACGATCCTTCCTTCCTCTCCGACTGGAACCCAGTGATCGGCAGTCTGAATCCGATCAATTCGCTGCGCACACTTCGCGACCTCGATTCCCCTTCCCCGCTTCCGTTTTTCCAAGCGGCGCTCGCGGGCGGCCAGCAGGGAATTTTTGAGGTTTCGGTGGATGACCGGCGGGCTGAGCAGGTGATGCTGGGACAGGTGCGCTACCGAGAGGGCGGCCGCTACTACAACTTGTGGGCCATGTTTCCTCGTGCGGAGGGCCCCGGCCTGCCGGAAACGATGACGCCGCTGCACTACTCCATAGAGACCACGATTGAAGACGATTTGACGCTGCGCGGGCACACCTCCATCCAATTGCGGGCGCTACGCGACGGGGAACGGCTGGTTCCCCTGGTGCTGTCGCGGGGGCTCAAAGTGCAGCGCGTGACAGACGCCTCAGGCCAGGCGCTCGACTTCTTTCAGAATGAAGATCTCAGCGAGAAAGAGGTTCTGCGAAGCGGCGACGACCTCTTCTTCGTGGTCACGCCCGCTCCCACACACACAGGCGAGGAATTCCATTGGGAAGTCTGGTACAGCGGAAACGTGATCGCCGAAGCCGGCAACGGCGTGTTCTACGTGGGAGCACGGGGAGCCTGGTATCCCCACCCGATGGACACGACACATTTCTGCGCTTTCGAGTTGTCATTTCAATGGCCGAAAAGGCTGAATCTGGTGGCGACCGGCAGCAAGACCGAGGAAGTAGAGGGAGACGACCGGCGGTCCGGGCATTGGATCTCGGACACGCCGATGAGCATCGCGGGATTCAATTTAGGCAGTTATCGGCGGGCAAGCGCGGACGCCGGTCCGGTGCACATCACGGTGAACGCAAACCAGCAGCTCGAGCAGGCGCTCACCGGATTGTTCCGTGCGCGGCCCGGGATGGGGACCGCAGAGGTGGACCCAATCGGGTGGCGAAGGGCTTCGGAGGCCTGGAAACTTTCGAAAGAGGCGGCCGGCCAACTGCCCGCCATGCCCGTGCCGACGCCTGTAATCGGGCAATTGGCGGCCGATATCGGCGATGCGATCCGCAGCATGGAACGATGGAACGGGACGTTTCCCTTCGCGCGGCTGGAAGTTTCGCCGCTGCCTCTGGGACTTGGGCAGAGCTGGCCGGGGCTGCTCTACCTCTCCACGCTCACCTTCGTACCGAAGGCAACACAGCAGAGAGCGGGAGTCGGAGAGCGCGCCAGCTTTTCGTTCACCGATTTGATGCCATTTCATGAACTGGCTCATCAGTGGTGGGGAAACCTGGTGGATCCCGCGTCGTACCGCGACGAATGGATCACGGAAGGGCTGGCGAATTACTGCGCCTTGCTGTACCTGGACTCGAGGAGGCCAGGCGAACACGTGCTCTCGCGGGCGCTGGAAGGATACCGCGGCGACTTGCTCGGCCGCCTGCCGAACGACACGCAAACGGTTGACCAGATCGGCCCTCTGGAGCTGGGCCCGCGGCTGGATTCATCCTTCACGCCGGACGGATTCAGCCGCGTGGTCTATGCGAAGGGCACCTGGGTTGTGCACATGGTGCGCATGATGTTGCAGGATCCCGGGGCAAAAGATCCGGACGCGCGATTCCGCAGTCTGCTTCACTCGCTGCTCGAGAAGCACCGCTTTTCGGCGATTTCAGAAGCCGATCTGCGGCGGGAACTCACGCGGATGATGACTCCGCAGATGGACCTGGAGTCGCTGCATTCCATTGACTGGTATTTCGACCAGTGGGTGCACGCCACCGGGATCCCGCGCTATTCAGTCGAGTACAAAGTGTCGCCGGCACCGAAGGGATTCCTGATTGAAGGGACGCTTCGCCAAGACGGAGTGCCCGACACATTTCTCGCCCGCGTGCCGATTTATGCATCGAGTGGCGCGGCGAAACCAGAGCTGCTGGGGTCAGTCGTCACTTCAGGCACAGAAACGCAGTTCCGCTTCCGCTCGGCGGTAAAGCCGGATCACATTGTGATTGATCCCGGCCAGACGCTGCTGGCCGTGACGCAGTAGCTCCGCCTATCCAGGCGGCCAGCGAAACGCGCGGCCACCGAGCAGGTGGAGATGCAGGTGGAAGACGGATTGGCCGGCGCCCGCGCCATTGTTGAAAACCGTGCGATAACCCTCCAACAATTGCCGTTCGCGGGCGAGATTTGCGGCCACCAGCAGGATGTGCCCGAGCAGCGCGCCATCCTCCTGGGTTGCCTCGGTGAGCGAGACGAAATGCTTGCGCGGCGAAATCAGGATATGGGTTGGAGCCTGCGGATTGATGTCTTCGAATGCGAAGACGCGGTCGTCCTCGTAAACAATCTTCCCGGGGATCTTTCTCTCACCGATTTTGCAGAACAGGCAATTCTCCATTGCCGGCCTCCTGCCGTGACTGAGAGCTCGGGCGCCGATTATTGCTGCGGCACCGTGTCCAGCCGCACGACAAACGGCTGGACATGTTCCTTCTCGCGCAGTTGGTCGCCAAATGCCTTGGCCAAATCCTCCGAGGCCAGTTTCCCCACGCGCACGCGATAGAAAAGCCCCTGCGGCGCATCGTACTCCTGGATGATGGCAAAGGAGTAGCGGTCTTGCATCTGGCGGCGCAGCCTTTCGGCATTGTCTTTGGAGAGAAATGCGCCGACCTGAACCGTGAAGAATCCAGCCTCCGGATTGCCGGGGCTCGAGACGAGCGTCAATCGCACAGGGGCGATGCCCATGCCCACCATGTCCAGTTCGCGCGCGGCGCCGAGCGAAAGATCGATGATGCGGCCTTCCACGAACGGGCCGCGGTCGGTGATGCGCACCTCGACCTGTTTGCCGTTCTTCTTGTTGATCACGCGCACCACGGTATCGAACGGGAGCGTGCGGTGAGCCGCGGTGAGCTTGTACATGTCATAGATTTCACCGTTGGCCGCGCGGCGTCCGTGATACGGAACGCCGTACCAGGAAGCGATGCCTTCCTCTGAATAGTTTGCCGGCAGCGGCATGGCTGGAGCGTTCGGAGCGTGTTTCGGGGCAGCTCCGCCCGGCGGAGGGGATGGCGACGGAGGTCCACTCGCGGGGACCGGGGCGCGGGCCGGAGCGGGATGCGGCGCGCAGGCGGATGCAACGGCGAGAAAGATGCATAGCGCCGCGGGAAAAGCGCACCGAAACTTGCAGCGAATCAGGAGGAGCCAGTCGGACCGGCCTGGGGCATGGATTCGCATCTCGATGCCTCGGCCAGGCGGGGTCACGCGGGGTCAGGGAGTGGAGCGGCGATCGCGCCCCGCTAAAGCGTCGAGTTCAGCGGCTAGCTCGGCCAGGCGTTTTGAGGCGCCGCGCAGGAGATCCGCTGCGGCACGCCGGGATTGCGGGAGCACCTCGGATTCGAAGAGATCGCGGACACGGCGGGCTTCCTCCTCGAGCTTGCGAACAACGTCTTCCAGATTCTCCATGGTCTCCTGAGACGGCCATCCAAAATTTTCCGTTATTATAGGGACGCGGGCGGCGTCCCGCAAGGAATCCGAATGCCTCTGCCGCCTCAATGGCGATGGAAACTGGATCGCTGGCAATCCCGGCTGAGGGATATGCTCGGCGGCGAAAACCGGCCAAAGCGCCCGCGACTGTGCCCGGCGTGCGGGCAATTGGTCGGAGCGGAACAGAACCGCTGTGGCGCATGTGGGACCAGCATGACGTTTTCCCTCGCCGCAGCGAGCCATGGCCTAGGCAGCCTAATGCCTCAGCCGAACCCGGTGACGAAACTCATCCTGGGGTTGAACTTCATCATGTTCCTGATAAGCGTCGTGGCGACCTACGCCGCGACGAACCGTCTTTCGATGATGGCCAGCGTCAACGGCGAAGTGCTTTCGCGTCTGGGAGCCCGGGAGACGATCAGCTTGCTGTTTCGCCACGAGTGGTGGCGCATGGCGACGGCTGTTTTTCTCCATGCCAACCTGCTCCACATCGGAATGAATACCTGGGCGTTTCTGGACCTGGGGCCGCCGCTGGAGGAGCTCTATGGCTCGGCTCGCTACCTATTTCTGTATGTGGCGACGGGGATCATCGGATACGTGTTCAGCACGGGAGTGGACATTTTTCTCCGCCGGCCTGGCGCAAGCGTCGGAGCCTCGGGCGCGATCATGGGGCTTCTGGGGCTCTATTTGGCGGTCAGCGGGCGGCGCGGCGGGGCATATTTTCAATCGATCCGCCGGCAATTATTGCAGTGGGTCGTCATCATCTTTGCCTTCGGATACTTCATGGGGGGAATCGACAACGCCGCGCACCTGGGAGGACTGGCATCCGGCTATCTCTTCGGCCGGGTATTCGCCGACCAGGAACCTGCTGATGCAATAGAGCGGCAGCGAGCGATTCTATTGGCGCTGGCCGCGTTGCTCGTGGTGATCGGCAGTTTTGCAGAAATGATCCTGCACTATTCGGAAAGCCTCTCCTGAAATCTGATACTTCAATTTAATAAATCGTTGGACCCAGCAAGCGGACGAGCAATACGGGGCAAGGCGCCTTGCGGATGACGCGGTGGGTGACGGAACCGAAGAGCGCGCGGTCGAGCAATCGCCGCCCGTGGGTGCCCATCACGAGGAGATCGTAGCGGCCCTGCTCGCAGGCTTTGAGAATGGTTTCCTCGGTGGGACCGCGGCCGAGTTCGAGCTTGAACTGGGTGTCGCGCTCGGCAGCCATCCACACAGCGAGCTGGCTGCGCACGGTTTCCTCCGCACGAGCAATCTCGTCCACTTCGGGCCGTCCCGCATAGGCGGAGGCTAGCGGAACCTGTTCCAGCACATGAAGCACCGTCAGCTCAGCGCCGAATTTCTGGGCCACGGTGACCGCGTACTGGAGCGCTCGACGGGAAGTGGCGGAGAAATCAATCGGACAGAGGATGCGCGAGACGTTTACCATCGCGGGGAGTATGGCACAAGCCCGCGCTGGGTGCCAACCAAGGCGGGTCCGGTAGTTAACCAGCGGCGCAAACTGAGGCGGGCATGCGGCTCCGCGTCAGGGGGAGTGCAGACGCCGAGCGATGGTTACACTGTAGTGTACACCCGAGAACACAGTGGCCGCGGCAACGGCGTAAACGAGCCCGCGATGGGTTTCATGGAGCGGCGTGGCGGGGAATGTGGCCGCGGCAATGACCTCCAACACGAGCAAAACCTGCAGGCCGGTGGTCAGCTTGCCATAGATGGACGGAGGGAAGGTGCGCGGGCCCACGACGAGCAAAATAACTGCCCCGGTGGCGAGAATGATCACGTCGCGCGCGAGCACCAGAATGGTGAGCCACCAGCCCAACACTCCTTTGAATGCCAGCACCACAAACGCGCCCGAAAGCAGGAATTTGTCGGCCAGGGGATCCAAGAAGGTGCCGAGTTCGCTTTTCTGGTTCAACCAGCGGGCCAGCCAACCATCCAGGGCGTCCGTGAGCGCGGCAGTAATCAACAGCACCAGCGTCCAGCCGTACTTTTGGTAAAAGAGACAAATCAGGAAGACAGGAAGCAGCACGAAACGCAGGAACGTAATCTGATTCGGAACGGTCCAGAATGGCGGGCGCATTTTCGTCGGGAGGCTTTAGCCGAATTTGGCGAGATAGGCGGGAAGCGAACAGCCCACCTTCTGCTCGAACAAATCGGCCATGGACCAGACGGAACCCTGGCGTTCGTCGAGCGCGACGCGCTCGATCCGCAGCATGGGGAAAAAAAGCGTGGGAAGGCCGATCGATTCGCCTTCTGGATCGCGCGCCTGACGCACAAACTCGTCGAAGGATTCCAGGCTGACGCCGCGGAGGGTGACGCCGGCAGGCGAGATGCCCAGGAGTTCGCCCCAGACCTTTTCTTTCGGCGTGTGCAGACTCACGACAACGATGGAATGAAGTTCCATGAAGGCCCCTGCGCAGCCAGCGAGAGTGTAACGCGAACGGGGCAGAGGGTCACGCAGGGAGGCTCATCACTTAAGCTCCGCGAGGTCTTTGTAAAGGTCGAGCGATTCGGGATTGGCCAATGCATCTAGCTGCTTGACGGGACGTCCGTGCACCACATCGCGAACCGCCATTTCCACAATCTTGCCGCTCTTGGTGCGCGGGATATCGTCGACCTGAAGAATTTTGGCGGGAACGTGGCGGGGCGTCGCGTTCATCCGGATTTGCTCGATAATCTTTCGTTCGATCTCGGGTGTAAGGGTCAATGAGTCGCGCAGCCGGACAAAGAGAACCACGCGCACGTCGTTGTCCCAGTCCTGGGCGATGACGATGCTTTCCAACACTTCCGGAACCTGCTCGACCTGACGATAAATTTCGGCGGTGCCGATACGCACGCCCCCGGGATTGAGCACAGCATCCGAGCGGCCAAAGATGATGACCCCGTCGCGAGGCGTCAGCTCGGTCCAATCTCCATGGCACCAGACGCCCGGGAAACGCTCGAAATACGCGGCGTGGTACTTCCTGGCTTCGGGATCGTTCCAGAATCCCACAGGCATTGAAGGGAACGGTTTGACGCACACCAGTTCCCCTTTGGCCCCGTGAAGCGGCTTGCCTCGGTCGTCGAATACATCGACGGCCATGCCCAGACCTCGCGCCTGAATCTCCCCTCGATAGACAGGAGCAATGGGATTGCCGAGCACGAAGCAGGACACGATGTCCGTGCCGCCCGAAATGGAAGCCAGATGCACATCCTGCTTGATCGCGCGATAGACGTAGTGGAAGCTTTCGGCGACCAGCGGCGAACCCGTCGAGGTGACGGTGCACACGGAGTCCAGTCTGTGCGTTTTTGCGGGTTCGAGACCTGCCTTGGAGCAGGCGTCGATGAATTTCGCCGAGGTCCCAAAGAGAGTCATTCCTTCCGCATCGGCCAGATCGAACAGCACCCTGCCTGAGGGGTGCATCGGCGAGCCGTCGTAGAGCAGCAGCGTGGCCTCCGACGCCAGAGCAGAAGCCAGCCAATTCCACATCATCCAGGAGCAAGTCGTGAAGTAGAAAACGCGATCGCCCGGCTTGATGTCGCAATGAAGCTGGTGCTCTTTGAGGTGCTGCAGGAGCGTGCCGCCGGCACCATGAACAATGCACTTGGGCGCTCCCGTGGTGCCGGACGAAAAGAGAATGTAGAGAGGATGATTGAACGGGAGACGAGTGTATTCAACCGTCCGGGGCTTGTGGCTGGCAACGTAGTCTGCAAAAAGAACAGCTCGCGGAATATCCGGCAGCGCAGGTTTTTCAGAGACGTAGGGAACGACGATGACGCGCGAAAGCGAAGGCAGCCGGGACACAATCTCCGGCAGCTTTCCCAAAGCATCCAGAGTCTTGCCGTTATAAAAGCTGCCGTCAACGGCCAAGAGCACTTTTGGCTGAATCTGGCCGAAGCGGTCGAGCACACCCTGGACTCCGAAATCCGGCGAGCAGGACGACCAGATGGCCCCAAGGCTCGTGGCAGCGAGCATGGCGATGATTGCCTCGGGCATATTCGGCAAAATGGCGGTCACGCGGTCGCCAGGCTTCACTCCCTCTGCTTTGAGCGCTTGTTGAAGCTGCGATACTGAGGCGTGGAGCGCGGACCAACTCATCCGCCGGCGGACCCGCTCCTCACCCCAGAAAACCAGCGCATCCGAAGAGTCCGAGTGACGCAGGAGATTCTCCGCGAAGTTGAGCTTGGCGTGCGGAAAGAAGCGCGCGCCGGGCATCTCGCCGGGGCGTTCGAGCGCGACGTCACCCGGACCGTCGCCGATGACGCCGCAAAACGTCCACACCAGCCGCCAAAATGCAGCCGGACAATCGACGGACCAGCGCCACACCGCGGCGTAATCGGCAAAATGTAAGCCGGAGACGGCTTCGGCAGCCTTGATGAACCGGGTCAGGTTGGCAGCGGCGATGCGTTCCAAAGACGGCTTCCACAGCACTGCGGGATCGCCCGACATGCAAAAACTCCCTCGAGAACAAGAATAAGTTTAATCCACTTCGCGGAGAGATTTGTAGACCTGGTTCGCCACGGCGAATTGGGGCTCAAGGTCGCGGCTGGTAAGCGTGGCGCGCAGATGCTCGAGCGCCTGGACCAGTCGGTCGAGCGAGCGGGCGAGGTTGTCGCGATTGGTGAGGCAAACATCGCGCCAGATTTCATAGGGACTGCCGGCCAGGCGAAGAGCGTCGCGAAGCCCCGTGCCGGCGAGTGAAAGCGGCAGGCCGGTCTCGTCGGTTTCGTCGTGAACGATATTGGCGAGGGCGACGGCGGCGAGCTGGGGCAAGTGCGACACGATCCCGACCGCCCAATCATGGGTTTCCGCATCGATCCAGGCAGGCTCGGCGCCGATAGCGCGGACCAGGGATTCTAAGCGAGCGGCAGCGAGAGACTGCGAATCTCCGACGAGAGCGTACTTTGCGCCATGGAAGAGTGCGGCATCGGCGTGGTCGATTCCGCCCAGTTCCCTGCCGGCAAGAGGATGGCCGCCAATGAAAATTGAGCCGTGGTGAAAGTGCTGCGCCGCCGCACGATAGACGGCAGATTTGGTGCTGGAGGCGTCTGTAACCAGCGCTCCCGCGGGGGCGTGACGCGCGAGCTCGGGCAGCAGGTCGAGAGTAGCACCAATGGGCATGGCGACGTAGATCAGATCCGCTGATCTGACGGCATCGAGGAGGCTCGCCGCCGAGTGCGTGATGGCTTCACGCTCGCGGGCTCGTTGAAGGATTTCGCGCCGGTCCCAGCCGACCAGGGGCAAATGCGGGAAGACGCGGCGAACCGCCAGGGCGAACGACCCGCCGATCAGGCCAGTGCCGAGAACGGCGACGTTTGCAAACGGCGCATCGCTCATGAGTCGCGGCCTCGTTCGGCGGCTGCGGCTTCGCGCCGGCTGATGCCGGGCAGGCCGGCGTGCTTCAGGATTCGGATGCGCTCGGCGACGTTGGAGGCGGCCTGGTCCGCGGAGCGTGCGCGCTCTACCTCCGCCACCAGCACAGAGCCGACCACGGCCGCGTCGGCGAGACCGCCCAGCACGGAAACGTGGCCGGGCAACGAGATGCCGAAACCTACTGCGAGCGGCAATGCGGTAGCGCTCCGGGCGCGGCGCAGAAGCGCGGGCAGCTCGTCGGCAAGACCTTCGCGCTCGCCAGTCACGCCGGTACGGGAAATGACGTAAAGAAAGCCGCTCGAGACGGAAGCGATGCGTCGCATGCGTTCGTCGCCGGTCGTGGGAGCAGCGAGAAAAATAGTGTCGAGGCCGCGGGAGCGGAGTGCGGCGCGGTAGTCGGCCGAATCCTCGGGCGGCAAATCAGTGATGAGTGCTCCATCGGCTCCGGCGGATTGGGCACGAGTGGCGAATGTGTCGATGCCGAACTGGAGGACAGGATTGAAATAGGTGAACAGGACCAGCGGCACCTGACTCTGCAGACGGATGTCGCGGACGAGGTGAAAAACCCCAGTGAGCGTCGTACCACTTTTGAGAGCGCGCTCGCTAGCGCGCTGGATCACCGGGCCGTCCGCGAGGGGATCGCTGAAGGGAACGCCGAGCTCAACCACATCCGCGCCTGCTTCGGCGGCGGCGAGAACGATCCGGCGCGTGGCGTCAAGCGAGGGATCACCGGCAGTGATGTAGGCGACGAGACCCAGTTCACCGGCGCGGCGAAGATCTTCAAAGCGGCGGGAGATTCGCGTGGAGGGAGTGGGAAATGAATTGGTCATAGCGAAGTTCACGCGTGACTAGAGATAACGCGAAAGGGTCTCCATGTCTTTATCGCCGCGGCCGGAAACATTGAGAATGACAGCGGAGTCGCGTGGGAGCGTGGGCGCACGGCGGAGCAACTCGGCCACGGCGTGGGCGGTTTCGAGGGCGCAGAGGATACCTTCGGTGCGAGAAAGGGTGCGCGCCGCATCAATCGCAGCCTCGTCGCTAACGGCAGTGTATTCGGCGCGGCGGCGGTCGGCGAGCCAGGCATGTTCGGGGCCGACGGCGGGGTAGTCGAGGCCCGCGGAGACGGAATGCGTGGTGGCGATTTGGCCCGAGTCCGTTTGAAGGACCCAAGTGAACGTACCCTGGAGAACGCCAGGGCGCGCGCCCGTGTATCCGGCGGCGGCGGCCAAGCGCGCGGCGTGTTCGCCGAGATGCGTGCCCTTGCCGCCCGCCTCGATACCGATCATCCGGACGCTGGAATCACCCAAGAACGCGTGGAAGAGGCCGATCGAATTCGAGCCGCCGCCAACGCAGGCGAATAGCGCGCTAGGCAGGCGGCCTTCGGCCTCTAGAATCTGCTCGCGAGCTTCGCATCCGATGATGGATTGAAAATCACGGACCATCCGCGGGTAGGGATGCGCGCCGAGCACGGAACCAAGCAGGTAGTGGGTGGTTCGGACGTTGGTGACCCAGTCGCGCATGGCCTCATTGATGGCGTCTTTGAGGGTGCGGCTTCCCGAGTCGACGGGACTGACTGTGGCACCGAGCATTTTCATGCGGCCCACGTTCAGGCGCTGGCGTTCCATGTCTTCAGTGCCCATGTAGACACAGCATTCCAGACCGAGGCGCGCGCACACAGCCGCAGTGGCGACTCCGTGTTGCCCGGCGCCGGTTTCGGCGATCACACGCGGCTTCTTCATCCGCAGGGTCAGCAAGCCCTGGCCAAGGCAGTTGTTGATCTTGTGCGCGCCGGTGTGGAGGAGATCTTCGCGTTTCAGGTAAATGCGCGGACCGCCGAGATGCTCGGAGAGGCGCGCGGCAAAATCAAGCGGCGTGGGACGGCCGGCGAAGGTTCTTAGCAGGTGAGCGAAGGCCGATAGAAACGTCTGGTCCGCCTGGGCGGCGGTGTAAGCGCGCTCGAGTTCCTCGATGGGCTCGACCAGCGTTTCCGGGACGTACCGCCCGCCGTACGGGCCGAAACGTCCATAAGCGTCGGGCCATTCTGATGCAGCTTGCGGATGTGCCGCGGCGGTCATGCGAAATCCTCGAGTGCGGAATCCACGGCGTCGAGAAAGGCGCGAAGCTTGCGGGGATCTTTGTGGCCGGGAGCGCTTTCGACTCCACTGGCAACGTCCACGGCCGTGGGACGCGCGGTACGGATAGCCTGCGCGACGTTCTCCGCAGTAAGTCCTCCAGCCAAGACGATAGGGCCGTATTGAGCGGCCGGGCGAGCCAGTGCCCAATCAAAGCTGTGGCCCGTACCACCGCGCAGGCGGCCGCGGGGAGGCGCGCCATCCAGCAGAAATGCGGCGGCGGGGTATCGGGCGATCTGCGCGACGCGGAAACGCGGGCCAACACGAAACGCCTTGATTACCGTCGCCGAACGGGCGACGGCGCGGGCAGCCGCGGGGCGCTCTTCACCGTGGAGCTGGGCGTAGTCGAGGTGAATCGCTCCGGCAAGTTCCGCGACTGCAGCAGGAGCTTCGTTGACGAAGACTCCGACAGCAGCAATTTCCCTGGGCAGACGACGCCGAATGGCCTCGGCAGCCTGCGGAGTAACATAGCGCGGACTGAGTGGGTAGAAGTTGAAGCCAATCGCGTCGCATCCGGCTTCGATGGCGTGCCGGGCGTCGGTCCAATTTGTGATGCCGCAAATTTTTACGCGGAACATGGGTTCAGCCCGTGGCCTGGAGCGCAGCGAGCAGGGCGCGCAGGGCCGCTGCGGGCTCGCGCGCCTGCATCAGACTTTCGCCAATGAGGAATGCACTGAATCCTGCGTCGCGCAGCCGCGCGAGATCGGAAGCAGTGCGCAGACCGGATTCGCTGACGGCGACGCAGTCGCGCGGAATCTCCTGGCTGAGGTCGAACGAGGTCTGCAGATGAACATCGAAGGTGCGCAGGTCGCGATTGTTAACGCCGATGATGCGCGCGCCGGCGCGAAGGGCGCGCTGGAGTTCCTCTCGGGTGTGGACTTCGACCAGCGGCTCCATGCCGAGCTCGCGGCCTGCGGCAAGGAGTTCCGCGAGTTCCGCATCCGAAAGGATGGCAGCGATCAGCAGAAACGAATCGGCATTCACCGAGCGCGCTTCCCAGACCTGCCACGCGTCGAAGATGAAATCCTTGCGAAGCACGGGCACTTCCACGGCCGCGCGCGTGACGCGAAGATTCGCGAGCGAGCCCTGGAAAAAATCCTCTTCGGTAAGAACAGAGAGCGCTGCAGCTCCGGCGCCAACCAGTGCCACGCCCAGAGATTTGGCATCGAAGTCGGAGCGGAGAACCCCGCAGGAGGGCGAAGCTTTTTTCAGCTCGGCGATGATATTGAAGCCGGAACGGCGGAGCGAAGCGAGAAAATCGCGCGGCGGGCTAGCCTGCTTGACGGCCAGACGCAGGACAGGCAGAGGGTGCAGTCGCCGGCGCTTGTCCACCGAGACGCGGCGGGCTTCGAGTATGCGGTCCAGAACTGTTCCGGC
>DASPSB010000300.1:0-11073 GCA_035624135.1 Candidatus Acidiferrales bacterium
CATGGCGAGCACGGCTAGGCGATCCTCTTCCAGAAGGAGGCTTCGCGCGTCTCCACCAGGGCCCCCCGGCGCTGGGTCCACTTTTTCATGTGCTCCGTATCCCAATGCTTCTGGTGATGCTTCAGGCTGGACCAGATCTCGCGGAGCAGGAACAATCCCGGCACATCGGAGGAAGCGTGCAAGTCGTAGGCGATGCAGCCGCGCTCAGCGCGCGTGGGCGCCACGAGAGCGCGCAGTTCCTTCTCCAGTTCCTTTTCGCGTCCCAGGCGCGCCCGCATGGCGACAATTAATGTGACCGCGCCCTTCGGCGGGCGGGGAGCGGCGCCAGCATCGCGCGGCGCGGCGAGCTTGTGGATCTTTCGTTTTCGCGATTCGCCCATTGGGGCGAGATTCTACCGCGTTTCCGGGTGCGTGTTGAACGAGGTTGGAGGCGGCACAAAGTAACACCGGAGAGCCAGGCACCAACTACTTTTTCGGGGCGTTGCCGCCGGCTTCTTCTTCCTCTTCCAGAATGGCGGCGGCGGCGGCGATCTGGTCGCCCTCCTCGAGGCGGAGCAGGCGCACGCCCTGCGTGGAGCGGCCAGCCTCGCGGATTTCGCTGGCATGGACGCGAATCACCTTGCCGTGCTCGGTGATGATCATGACGTCGGAGTCTTCGGTAACCTGTAGCGCGGCGATCACCTGGCCGTTGCGGTCGGTGGTCTTCATGTTCACGACGCCCTTGCCGCCGCGCGAAGTGATGCGGTACTCGGCGAGCGGTGTGCGCTTGCCGTAGCCCTTTTCCGAGACGGTAAGCATGAGCGAGGTGAGCGAATCCTTGATCTGGTCGTTCTCGAGCTCATCGAGGATCTGCGTGGTTTTCTTGTGCCGTTCGGCGAGGAGCTTGAAGTCCGGCTGCACGGTCTCCATGCTCACGACGTAATCGTCTTTGGCCAGGTCCATGCCGATGACGCCGCCGGCGTTGCGCCCCATGGCGCGCACTTCCGTCTCGCGGAAATTGATGGCCTGCCCGTCGCGGCTGGCCAGGAAAATCATCTGCTTGCCGTCGGTCAGTTTCGCGCCAATCAGCTCGTCTTTGGATTCCAGGGTGATGGCGATAATGCCGGCGGAGCGCACGTTGGAAAATTCGGCGATAGCGGTTTTCTTGACGGTGCCCTGCTTGGTGGCGAAGAAGACGTAGCGGCCCTCCTCTTCGAGGTTTCGCGCGGCGACGAGTGCGGTGAGCTTCTCGTCCTCCTGGAACTTCACCAGGTTGTTGATGGCCTTGCCGCGGGTGGCCGCCGCGGCTTCCGGAATTTCGTACACCTTGAGCCAGTAAATGCGGCCCTTGGAGGTAAACAGCAGGATGTAGCTGTGGGCGGAGGCGATGAAGAGATGCTCGACGAAATCCTCTTCGCGTGTCCTGGCGCCGATGCGCCCCTTGCCGCCGCGGCCCTGGTGGCGGTAGGTGGTGGTGGAGGTGCGCTTGACGTAGCCGGCGTGGCTCACGGTGATGACCATGTCTTCGTCGGCGATGAGGTCCTCGAGCTTGATCTCTTCCACGGCGTCCACGATCTGCGTCCGCCGGTCGTCGCCGTACTGCTTCTGGACTTCTCGGAGCTCGGCGGCGATCACCTGCTTCAGCTTTTTCTCGCTGGCCAGGATTTCTTCGAGTTCGGCGATGCGCTCGCGGATGGACTTGAGTTCCTTGAGAATTTCTTCGACGGAGAGCTGCGTCAGGCGGTGCAATTGCAGCTCGAGGATGGCGTCCACCTGAACGGGAGTGAGGCCGGTGGCGGAGGGACCGGCGGCCGCGCCCTCGAGAGGGCCGAGCTTGTACTTGCGGCCGTCGAGCTTGACACCCTCGAGCTTCCGGGACCGCCCGTTCTCGGTGATGCTGATTTCCTTGTCGGAGAAGAAATCGAGCAGGTTCAGTTTCGCTTCGGCACGGCTGGCGCTGCCGCGGATGATGCGGATGACGTTGTCCAGATGGTCGAGCGCGATCTGATAGCCCACCAGGATGTGCTCTCGTTCGCGGGCCTTGCGCAGCTCGTAGCGGGTGCGGCGCAGCACAACCTCGCGGCGGTGCTCGACAAACTGGCGCAGCAGCTCGACCAGACCCATTTCGCGCGGCTGGCCGTTGACGATGGCCAGCAGGATCATCCCGTAGGACTCCTGCATCTGCGTGTGCTTGAACAGGTTGTTGAGGATGAGCTTGGGCTCTTCGCCGCGCTTGACCTCGACGACGATGCGCATGCCTTCGCGGTCGGATTCGTCGCGGACCTCAACGATGCCGTCGATCTTCTTCTCGTTGGCGAGCTCGGCGATGTGCTGGATCAGGTTCTTCTTGTTCACCTGATAGGGGATTTCGGTGATGACGATGTCTTCGCGATCCTTGGATTTCTGCTCGATGGCGGCCTTGGCGCGCATGAGGAAGGTGCCGCGGCCGGTCTTGTAGGCCTGGGCGATGCCGTCGCGGCCGCTGATGTAGCCGCCGGTGGGAAAATCGGGGCCGGGCACGATCTTCATGACTTCCTTGAGAGTGACGTCGGGCTTTTCCAGGACGAGGATGGCCGCGTCAATCACCTCGCGAAGGTTGTGCGGCGGGATGTTGGTGGCCATGCCCACGGCGATGCCGGTGGCGCCGTTGACGAGCAGGTTGGGAATGCGCGTGGGGAGGACGGTGGGCTCGGCAGTCGACTCATCGAAATTGGGAATGAAATCGACGGTTTCCTTCTCGATGTCGGAGAGCATTTCTTCCGCGATGCGGGCGAGGCGCGCTTCGGTGTAGCGCATGGCCGCCGGCGGGTCGCCGTCCACGGAGCCGTAGTTGCCCTGGCCGTCCACGAGCGGATAGCGCATGTTGAAGGGCTGGGCCATGCGGACGAGCGCGTCGTAAACGGGCGTGTCGCCGTGAGGATGGTATTTGCCGAGGACTTCGCCAACGATCTTGGCGCACTTGCGGTAGGGCTTGCCGGCGGTGAGGCCGAGCTCGTACATGCCGTAGAGGATGCGGCGATGGACGGGCTTGAGCCCATCGCGCACGTCGGGCAGGGCGCGCCCGATAATTACGCTCATGGCGTAGTCGAGATACGATTTGCGCATCTCGACTTCGACGTCCACCGGCACCATCACTGCTTGAGTTTTCTCATCCGCCATGTCGCTATCGCTCCGTAAGAGCCGAAACTCGAAATTCGAAAAACGAAAATCGGTAAAAGACGCCGACCGAGGTTACGGCTGAAAGTATGGGGCACGACATGTCGTGCCCCTACGACTTCGCGGCCCAGGCGAGCGCGGCCGCCTTCACGGCTTCGAAGGCGGAGGCGGCATTCGAAAAGCGCTGCGCCGCAAACTCTTTTTCGAGGCGGGCCAGAAACGCGTCACGTTCCGCATCGCCTGCGAACTCGACGGCCACGCCGCGTTCACGATCGGGCGCGGGAGTCGGCGTCGCGCGGAAGCCGCTGCAACTCAGTCCTCGCAAGCCCGGCAGCGTGGCCCAGCTCAACTGGTAAATCACTCCGCCTTCTTCCGCCTCGGACCGAGCATCCAGAACAATCCCGCTGCCATGGCCAGCACGAAAAGCGTAATGCCGCTTTCCCCCAGGAAGTATCGCCG
Organism: Candidatus Acidiferrales bacterium; assembly: GCA_035624135.1. GTDB lineage: Bacteria > Acidobacteriota > Terriglobia > Acidiferrales > UBA7541 > JOPF136. Next base: position 3,595 of record DASPSB010000300.1, read on the forward strand.
GTAGGACCCGGCTGCTGCCGCGTCCACTTCGCCGAGCGCGTGCCACTGAAACCAGAACTGATGCAGCTCCGGCACGCGCATGCCTACCGTGATCAGCCCCGCGAACAGCAAACCCCAGCGCACCGCAGTGCGATAACCGCCGCTCGCCGGTTCGGTTGAAGCCATCAGCCCTCAGATATCCAGATTGCGCACATCCAGGGCGTTTTCCTCGATGAATTTGCGGCGCTCCTCGACGTTTTCCCCCATGAGCGTGGTGAAAATCTCGTCGGCAGCGACGGCGTCTTCAAGTTTCACCTTGAGGAGCGTGCGCGTCTCCGCGTTCATCGTGGTTTCCCACAACTGTTCGGGATTCATTTCGCCGAGGCCCTTGAAGCGCGTGACCGCGAAGTCTTTCTTGGCCTCCTCGAGCACGTGATTGAGCACGTCGAGGGCGCTCTCTTTGACGACCTTGGTGCCGTTTGTGGAGATGGTGAAGGGCGGCCGGTCGTACTCCTTCATGATGCCGTGCAGGGTATGCAGGCGCTTGTATTCCGGAGAGCCGGCGACTGCCCAGTTGAAGCGGCGGACGCTGGCGCCCGAGCCGAGGAGCAATTCGTAGAGGCTGTGCTCCTCGTCGTAGTCAATCTTGGTTTCGATCTTGAGCTTGGCCTTTTCGATAGCCGATTCGACTTTTTCGAGGGCCTTCTTACTCTCGAAATCCGCCTTCTTTTCGGCGTCGGAGCCGACCAGCAGTGCCACCAGCGCCACGTCGCCCAGTTTGCGCGCCAGCTTGGCGGCCAACTGGTCGTACTCCTGCACGTTCAACAGGAATTGGGCGAGCGCCGCGCCGGAAAGCGAGCCGCCCGCGATCCGCACCGTATGGTCTTCGGCGGCGCGGGTCATCAGCTCGCGATTGAAGGTCTTTTCGTCGCGGATGTAGCGGTCCGTCTTTCCGCGCCGAACTTTGTAGAGGGGCGGCTGCGCGATGTAGATGTGCTCGCGGTCGATCAGTTCCTTCATATGACGGAAAAAGAAGGTGAGCAGGAGCGTGCGGATGTGGCTGCCGTCCACGTCCGCGTCGGTCATCAGGATGACTTTGTGGTAGCGGAGCTTGGCGGCATCAAAATCGTCCTTGCCGATGCCGGTGCCGAGCGCGGTGATGATGGCGCGGATTTCCTCGTGGCCGAGCATCTTGTCGTACCGCGCCTTTTCGACGTTCAGGATCTTGCCTTTGAGGGGAAGGATGGCCTGATAACGCCGGTCGCGCCCGCCCTTGGCCGAGCCGCCGGCGGATTCGCCCTCGACGATGAACAGCTCACAGCGCGCCGGGTCGCGTTCCTGGCAGTCGGCCAACTTGCCGGGCAACCCGCCGGAATCCATGGCGGACTTGCGGCGGGTGAGCTCGCGTGCCTTTCGCGCCGCTTCCCGCGCGCGGGCCGCGTCGATGCACTTGGAAATGATGCGGCGGCCGACGGTCGTGTGTTTGTCGAAGTACTCGCCCAGTTTCTCGTTGACGAGCTGTTCGACGCGGCCCTTGATGTCGCTATTGAGCTTGCCCTTGGTCTGCCCTTCAAACTGCGGCTGCGGCAGCTTGACGGAAACGACGCCGACGAGCCCCTCGCGAACGTCGTCGCCGGTGATGCTGATGTCTTCCTTGTCGCCCTTCATCATTCCGAAGGAGTTGGCATAGGAAATGATAGTGCGCGACAGGCCGGTGCGGAATCCGGCGAGGTGCGTTCCGCCGTCGACCGTGTTGATCGTGTTCGCGAACGAGAAGACGTTTTCCGTGTAGCCGTCGTTGTACTGAACGGCGATTTCCATCTCCACGTTGTCGCGCTTGCCTTCCATGTAGATGGGGGAATCGTGGAGCGTAGTCTTGCCGCGGTTGAGGTGCTTGACGAATTCGCTGATGCCGCCGGTGAACCGGAACTCGGTCTTCTTGTCGCTGCGTTCGTCCTCGAGGGTGATCTTGAGGCCCTTGTTGAGGAAGGCCAGTTCGCGCAGGCGCTGGGCCAACACGTCGTAGCTGAACGTGGTGGTGTCGAAAATCTCCTCGTCCGGGTGGAAGGTGACTTTCGTGCCCGTGCGGCGCGTCTTGCCCGTTTCCTTGAGTTTTCCGGTGGGGTTCCCGCGCTTGTAGGACTGCTCGTACACATGCCCGTCGCGGCAGATTTCCAGGTCCAGCCAGTCGGCAAGCGCATTGACGACGGATACACCCACGCCGTGCAATCCGCCCGACACTTTGTACGATTCGCTGTCGAATTTGCCGCCGGCGTGCAGGACCGTCATCACCACTTCGGCCGCCGGGCGCTTTTCGGTGTCGTGCATGTCCACGGGGATGCCGCGGCCATTGTCCACCACGGTCACGGAATCGTCTTCGTGGACGATTACGTTGATTTCGTCGCAGAACCCGGCAAGCGCCTCGTCCACCGAGTTGTCCACCACTTCCCAGACGAGGTGGTGCAGCCCGGTCTCGCCCGTCGAGCCGATGTACATCGCCGGGCGCTTGCGCACGGCCTCCAGCCCGCCGAGGACCTTGATTGATTTAGCGTCGTACTTGTGCCCTTGGGCGGGCGTGCCTGCCGATTCACGATCCCCCATCGCCGCACTCCTGCATGCTGATGTTCTGTCCTTGCTGTCCTAGCGGGGAAGGCTGGTCTCCCGAAGCATCGGGGAGGACTCGGGCCATCGCGCTCTGTGATCCGCCCTGGCTGACGAACGGATTCGGAGAGCGCGCGCTCCATCCCGTCCGCCACAGGCGGACGCGGCGAAGCCTTCCTGGCTGCTTGCTTCTGGCGCTTGCCTACCTGAGGTAGGCGAGCCTGCCAACGGCAGGCTGGTTGATGGCCCCCGAATGCGGGCCGAATCAACCACCAAATTTTACGCGAAAATGCGCCCTGGAACAAGCAGGAATCAGGCGCTGGTGTCCTTATAACACAAGTATTTTCAGTAAGTTAGGGGCGGGGGTTGCGTTGTTTATCCACCTGCATTGGGGGAAAGAATTCGCGCGGCTGCGAGCGCATAAATGGCCGTGAAATCATACACTTTTTTGAGAACAACGGACTCGCTCGGCCCGTGCGCAACTTCCAATCGGCCGGGCCCGAAAGCGAACGCGGGAACGCCGCGCTGGGCGTAAAAGCGAATCTCGAGCAGCCCGGGACACATTTCAAATGCGGGCGTGCGACCCGTGATCGTGCGTGCGCTTTGTGCCATAGCGAGCGCCACGGGTGAGTTCGGTGCAAATCCCGCTGCGGGCTCCTCCTGAAATATTTGGGCGTCGATTCGGAACCCACGCCCGCGAAAGCGTTCGATCACAGCCAGCAACGCACGCTTCTCGCGCACCAGGGATTCTTCGGGATTGATGCGGCGATCGACGGTGAACGAAAACTCGGCGGGCACCGCGTTGAAATTCGTCCCGCCAGCGGCCCGGCCGCCGACCAGCAGAACAGACCGGCGAGCTGCTGCCGGCGAAATGGCGTAGCGCGTTCTGCGAGCGGCGACCCGGCGGTTCAACGCGGCGAAGACCTGCGCCACCTGCATGGCCTGCTCGAACGCATTCACGCCGCGAAAGTGGAGACCGACGTGCGCGGGCTTGCCGCGAACGGTCACGCGCATGGAGATGGCGCCGCGGCATGCATTCCAGATGACGCCGCTGGTCGGCTCGGGAGTAAACATCCCAATGCCGTTTGTCCCCAGACGTCCGCTCTCGAGCAGGTATCGCGAACCGCCGGCGCCGCCCGTCTCTTCATCGGGCACGAGCACGAGGCCGATCCGTCCGTCGAGCGGCAGCCGAAGCTCCCGGACGACTGCCATGGCGTAAATCATGGCTGCGATCCCACCCTTCATGTCGGCAGAACCGCGGCCTGCGAGCACTCCGGCATTCACCAAAGGATGGAATTGGCGCGGGTGGGCTGCGGGCACCACGTCGTAGTGGCCATGGAAGTAGAGAGTCCGCTGGCCCTCACCAAGCGATGAGAGAACGCACCAGCGGGGTTCGGCGCGGTGACGGCCTGCGGGGTCCGCGCCGGCCAGACGGCGCGAAGGGACACGAACGATCTGCGTCGGGAGCCGCAGCGCCTTGAGCTGACGCGCAATGAGCCGAGCACACTCGCGGTATCGTCTCCCCGGAGGATTCTCCGTCGGGAGGGCGACGAGCGCCGCAGTGAACTCGCGGATCGCCGCCTCGTGGTGCGCAACAGTCTGGCGGATGCGTTCCGCCAGCGCATCGGACGAAGACCGGCCGGCCATAAAGGGATTTTGGTCCTGCACGCAGGCGCGGCACCAGCGCCAATATGGAAAGTGACGACCTGGGGAACGAACCGCCGGGCTTTCGCCCCGCGCTAGAGAAGTGCTCAGATGCGCATCGGCATGATGACGTAGCGGTAGCGGGTGCCCTCTTCAGCCGTCGGGCGCATTTGCCCGGCTGACTGCTCGTCCTTCAGCTCCAGGCTGATGGGCCCCTGAGGCGCCGCAGCCAGGAAGTCGAGCATGTACTTGGCGTTGAAGCCGATAGAGAGATCGGCGCCCTTGTATTCGCGTTCAATCACTTCGCGCGCCTCGCCATATTCGGGGCTGGAGGCAGAAATTTCGACGCCCTCCTTCGAGAGCGTCACCTTGACGGCCTGCGAGCGCTGGTCAGCCAGTTGCGAGACGCGGCGAAGCGCGTCGGCCAGTTCGTCGCGGTCGATCCCCACCGTCTTTGTGTTGTCGCGGGGCAGCACGGCCTCGTAGTTCGGGAACTGGCCTGTGAGTTTGCGGGAGATAAGCTGGCGGTCGCCGATGCGGAAGAACAGGTTGCTTTCGTCCTGTGCAAACTCGATTTGCGCGCCCTCCCCCGCTTCGGCGGCCAGGGCCTTCAGCTCGTTCATAGCCTTCTTCGGAACCAGCACGCCGGCCTCGGCGTTCAGCCCGTCCACCTTCTGCGTGGCCTCAACCAGTGCCAGCCGGTGGCCATCGGTGGCCACGAGCGTGATGGAATCCGGCTTTAGGATCAGCTTCGCTCCATTCAGCGTGTAGCGTGACTCCTCCATCGAAATGGCAAAGTAGGTTCTCCCGATCATGTCTGCTATAAGCGCCGCAGGCAGGCGCGCGAACACATGCGGCATGGCGGGCAGCGCGGGAAAATTCTCCTTGGCCATGCCCACCATCTTGTAATTTCGCTTGTCGCTGGTGATCTGAACCCAGTGGTTTTCCAGCAGTTTGAACCGGATGTCGCTGTCCGGCAGCAGGCGGATAATCTCCAGCAACTTCTTGGCCGAAATGGTTCCGCTGCCGTCCTTTTTCGTCCTTGCTTCGCACGAAGTGCAGATCGTCAGCTCCAAGTCCGTAGCGGTAATGGCCAGCCGATTCCCCTTCGCCTCGCACAAAATGTTCGCCAAAATCGGAATCGTGGTCTTCCGCTCGACCACCCCCTGCGTCAGGCTGAGTTCCCGCAGCAGGTCCGTCTTGGTTACGGTGAATTCCATTTCTTGAGTCTCCCGCGCTATCGCTACGCTGCTGCTCTCCGGCACGGCGGTACTGTAACCCTTTTCCAAGGGCAGATAAAGACCGCAGTAGCAGCAGAGGCTGTGAAATTCGAGAGGAGCAAGCAGAAATGGCGTGGTGGAGTGCCATTACACGCTTGGTGTGGTGTGGAGAAGGCTGTGGATTGAAGGCGTGAGGTGCGGAAAAAACGTGATTCGTCAGCAGTCCCGTGCGCTGCATCACGCTGTGCCTCACTTCCTTCCACACGCGTCCACACTACATCCGCGCGCTTCTCACAGGCTATTCACAGCAGGGCAGAAGGCCTTGTGTTCGAGAGAGGCTGGTGAGCGCGGGGGTACGACCAGCACACTCACGCTCGCGGCAACGCGCACAACAGACGGCAAGGGCGAAAGGTCCAACCCCCGCGGGCCTTTTGCACTGAAAGGGCTTCGCGCCGCAGATTTTTTCGCGGGGGAGAGGGGCCCACGGTCAAAAAGGCGCAGACCCTGGCTACCCGAGAGGGGAGCGAGAGCTGTAAGTGTTGGCGCCTTGCTGGGACGGGCCACGACAGGTCGTGCCCCTACAGCCTCATCCGAAGGAATCGATCATCTTGGCGATCATGCGGTGCAGATCCTTATCCTGCCTCCGCAACGATTCGATCTTGTGGATGGAGTGCAACACCGTGGTGTGATGCTTTCCGCCGAACTGCCTCCCGATCTCTGGCAAGGACGCGGTGGTGAGCTGCTTCACCACGTACATGGCAATCTGCCGCGGATAGGAGATAGCTTTGGCGTTGCTCCGCATCTTCAGATCCTGGATGCGCAGGCCGAAGTGCTCGCTGACGCGGCGCTGGATCTGCTCGATGGTTACTTTCTTTTCGGCGGCGTCGATCAGGTTCTTCAGGACCTGCTGCGCGGTGGGGAGCGAAATCGTGCCTCCGGTGAGCTGGGTGTAAGCGATCAGCCGCGTGAGCGCGCCTTCCAGCTCGCGAATATTCGATTTGATCGAACGGGCGATGAACTCGGCCACCTCGTCCGGGAGCGCCACCCGCTCGTTCTCCGCCTTTTTGTGGAGGATGGCCATTTTCGTTTCGAGGTCGGGCGGCTGGATGTCCGCGATCAGGCCCCACTCGAAGCGTGAGCGGAGCCGTTCCTCGATGGAGTTGATCTCCTTCGGCGGGCAGTCCGAGGAGATTACGATCTGCTTTCCCTGGTCGTAGAGCGCGTTGAACGTGTGAAAGAACTCTTCCTGCGTGCGCTCCTTGCCGGCGATGAACTGAATATCGTCGACGAGCAGCGTGTCCACCGTGCGGAAGCGATCGCGGAAGCTGATCATGCGGTCGAAGCGCAGCGAGTTGATGACCTCGTTGGTGAATTTCTCCGCGCTGCAGTAGCACAGCCGCATGGCGGGCGCACGCCGCTTCATCAGATGGCCGATGGCCTGCATCAGGTGGGTTTTTCCCATCCCCACTCCGCCATAGAGGAACAGCGGGTTGTAGGCCTTGGAGGGCTGCTCGGCAACGGCCTGCGCGGCCGCGTGCGCAAACTGGTTGCACGCGCCCACCACAAACGTATCAAAGGTGTATCGGGCGCTGAGCTGGTGGTCGGCGGAATCGAAGTCCAGCTTCGCCTGCGAACTGGCCGCGGCTGCGGCCGGGCGCGCCGGCGCCTCGGGGCACACGAACTCGATCTGCGTGTCTGCTGCGTTCAGTTCGTGCAACGCGGCCTCCAGCACGCCCTTATAGGTCTCCGTAAGGCGCTTCCGGTGGATGGCGGAAGGCACCCGAACGCGGATCTTCGCCTCCCCCTCCGAAGTCTCTTCCTGTTCCGTAGGCCGGAACCAGGAGGTGAATGCGTGAGGATTCACGCGACGCTCTACGTGCTGCAAAATTGTTGCCCAGGAAACCATGCGCCTCTCGCAGGCCTTTCGGCTCTCGCGGGACGGTCAGGAAAACAGCCAGCCGCCAATTTCCACAGATGTGGAAATAGTGTGGAAATTTTGCCCCTCCGCGCAGGGGCCCCTCGTCTGGGCTTACGG
>DASPSB010000334.1:0-6712 GCA_035624135.1 Candidatus Acidiferrales bacterium
AAACCACCGCGACCGAAACCGAAGAAGGAAACGTAGGCCGGCGCCCACAGGGGACGATAGTAGGGATAAACGGGCCCGGGCCACCAGGCCCACGCGCCGTTCCACAGGAACCAGCGGCCATAGTGATACGGCGCCCACGCCCAGGGCTCCGCGCCAACCCAGGTCCAACCCCAACCCGGCTCCCAAACCCAGGAGCCGTCGCGATACGGCGCCCAATCCTGGGGCACGTCGTTGGGCGTCCAAACGTTTCCGTAGTCAGGCACGTTCTGCCAAGTTCCGTTCTGATCGAGGTCGGCGCCGCCGGTGTAATACGGTGAAAGATGCTGGGTGGTCAGAGCCTGGCGGGTCGCGAGGTCGCGCGATTCGTTCCAGTCGTCAAAGGAGTCGCGGGCGGGCGCGGCGCTGATGCGATACCGCGCAGTGGAGGCGTCGCCGCGCACCGTAATCTGCTGGCCGGGACGAATCGTCGTGCTGCCTTCGGTGGTACCAACTTCCGCCTGTCCGCGGCGCACGGTGACGAGCGTTTCGCCCTGGTCATTCACCTCGATGCGAAACGCGCCGTCGCGCTGGGGGTGAATCGCCAAATTGGGTGTATCGATTTCCACGTCCGAATCGGAGGCCGGAAACGAGTCGAAGCTCACCAGCCCCTGAGCCAGTTCGATCTGGATGTGATGCGAGTCGAGATTGGCGATGCGAATGACGGCGTTCTGGTCGAGCCGGATAATGTTTGCAAAGTCGAGCTGAACTTCAGAGCGTGAGCGGTCGCCGGTGGAAACGCGGTCGCCGGGCACAACGGGAGTGTTCACCGTGGCGGCGTTCCAGTCGCCGGAATCGCCGCGCTGGGTCGAGACGTTTCCCTGTATCAGGCTGATGCGCGCGACGATGGTGGCGGGCTGCTGCTGGGCCTGATCGGGAGCCTGGGAATCGTACGGAGCAGAAAGCTGGTCGTCGGGCTGGACGGGGGGCTGAACCTGCGCGTGAGAGTTAGGGGCAACAAGGAGGAAGAGCACAGCGAGCGAGAGTGTGGAACGAATCCGCATGGTCAGCCCACCGAAATGGGTGCACGCCCCAGGCCAAAGGAGCGGCCTCAGACAGTTCACCTTAACTCGTTAGATTCCAATCCGTTAGATGGTGAATCCGCGGCCCAAATCGTGGCCTGGAGGCGGCCAACCCGGTGCTTTTCGGCCTAGGGTGGTTGAAATCAACCAGGACCTGCACAGCACTCCCTGATGCTGTAGAATCTCGCGGCCATTAAGAAGTGGCTAGTGGCGTGTGACTAGTGGCGAGCCGGAGGGGACAGAAATGCGAAGGAAACTACGGGCACTCATCGTAGCAATGATAGCGGCATGCGTGCTGTGCAGCACGCGCGCGGCTGGACAGATCATTGACGAACAGGCGATGCAGGGAATGCAGTGGCGGCAGATCGGACCGTTCCGCGGCGGGCGTGTGCTGGCGGTGACGGGCGTTTCGGGCGAACCGAACACGTACTACTTCGGCGGAGTAGCCGGCGGGGTGTGGAAGACGACCAACGGCGGATGGACGTGGACTCCGATCAGCGACAAGACATCCATCATGTCGGTGGGCGCGATTGCGGTGGCACCGTCGGACCCAAACGTGATTTACGTGGGCACGGGTGAATCGTGCATCCGCGGGAACATTTCGTTTGGCGACGGGATGTACAAATCGGTGGACGCGGGAAAAACGTGGACGCATATCGGCCTGGAGGATTCGCAGCACATCGCGGCAATCCTGGTGCATCCGAAAAACCCGGACGTGGTGTACGTGGCGGCGATGGGCCATGTCTATGGGACGAACGAAACGCGGGGCGTGTTCCGCTCGACGGACGGCGGAAAGACGTGGCAGCGGGTCCTCTATAAGGACGAAAAGACGGGCGCCATCGATCTCGATTTCGATCCGCACAACTCCCACATCCTTTACGCCGCGCTGTGGGAAGCGAACCGCACGCCGTGGGGTATGACCAGTGGCGGGCCGGGCAGCGGGCTCTACCGCTCGGCAGACGGCGGCGACACATGGAAGCGGCTGGAGGGGCACGGGCTACCGGAGGGAACGCTGGGCCGCATCGGCGTGGCCGTTTCGGGCGCGGACGGGAACCGCGTGTACGCGATCATCGAAGCGGAAAAGAGCGGGATCTACCGGAGCGACGACGGAGGAGAGAGCTGGCGACTGATCAACGGCGAGCACCGGTTTACGCAGCGCGCGTGGTATTTCCATCACATCTTTGCGGACCCGGCGAGCGCGGACACGCTCTACGTGCTGAATACAGCGCTCTACCGTTCGACGGACGGCGGGACCACGTGGAATTTCGTGCGCGCGCCGCACGGCGACCATCACGGTCTTTGGATCGATCCCGCAAATCCGGCGCGAATGATCAACGGAAACGACGGCGGGGCGACGATTTCGACGGACGGGGGAAAGAGCTGGTCCACACAATTGAACCAGCCGACGGCGCAGTTTTACCACGTGGACGTGGATAACGCGGTGCCGTATCACATTTACGGGGCGCAGCAGGACAACTCGACGATCGCGATCGCCTCGCGCAGCGACCACGGCCTGATCGACCGGCCGGATTGGTACGCAGTGGGCGGCGGTGAATCGGGCTACGTGGTGCCGGACCCGCGGGACTGGAACGTGACCTACGCGGGCTCGTACGACGGCCTGATCACGCGGTTCGACCGCAGGACGGGGCAGGTGCAGGACATCTCGTCGTGGCCGATGAACCCAATGGGCTCGGGCGCGGCGGAGCTGACGCACCGGTTCCAGTGGACGGCGCCGATAGCGACATCGCCGAACGATCCGACGGTTCTCTATCACGGCGGTGAAGCAGTGTTCAAAACGACGGAGGGCGGAATGAGCTGGACGGCCATCAGCGGCGACCTGACGCGGAACGACAAATCGAAGCAGCAATCGAGCGGCGGGCCGCTGACCAAGGACAACACGAGCGTGGAGTATTACGACACAGTGTTCACGATCGCCGAATCGCCGGTGGAAAAAGGCCTGATCTGGGCGGGGACGGACGACGGACTGGTCCACATCACACGCGATGGCGGGCAGCATTGGAGCAACGTGACCTCCAAGCAATTCGGCGAGTGGAGCATGGTGAGCCTGATCGGTCCCTCGCCGCACAACGGCAGGACGGCTTACGTGGCCATCGATCGTCACAAGCTGGACGATTACCGGCCGTACATCTTCAAGACCTCGGATTACGGGGAAACATGGACCAAGCTGACCACCGGAATTCCAGACACGGCGTACGTTCACGCGGTGAAGGAAGACCCGAAGCGGGCGGGGCTGCTGTTTGCGGGCACGGAAACGGGAGTTTATGTGTCGTTCGACGACGGCGCGCACTGGCAATCGCTGCGTATGAATCTGCCGGAGACGCCGATCCACGACCTCGTGGTGAAGGATGACGCGCTCGTGGTGGCCACGCACGGCCGTTCGTTCTGGGGCATCGACGACATTTCACCGCTGCGGCAGATTACAGCGACGACGCAGGATGAAGAGGCGCATCTCTACCAGCCCGCTGTCGCTTACCGTTTTCCGGGACCCGGGTTTTTCATCGTGACGGGAGTCCCCGCGGGACAAAATCCGCCGACGGGCGTGGTGGTGTTCTACTCGCTCAAGGACAAGCCGAAGGATGCGATCACGCTGGAAATTTCCAACGCGCAGGGAAAGGTGCTGCGCAAGTTTTCCAGCAAAGCAGAGAAGAAGGCGGCTGAGGAAGAGGAGTTTCCGCAGTTCGGCGGCGGAAGCGAACTGTTGCCGACGGAGAAGGGGCTGAACCGTTTTGTGTGGAACATGCGAGTCGAGGCGCCGGAACGCGTGCCCGGCGTGGTGGAATGGGGCGGACAGGCATCAGGGCCGGAAGTCGCTCCGGGAACGTATCAAGTGACACTCACCGCGGGCGGAAAGACGTTTAGGGCCTCGGCGGAAATTCGCAAGGATCCACGGGTGAGCGCGACGCAGGCAGATCTCGAGCAGCAGTTCGACCTAGCCAGCAAAATTGCGACGAGCGTCAATGAGGGGCACACCGCGGTGAACCAGATTCGCAGCGTGCGCGCGCAGACGGAGGCGATCAAGAAGCGGCTGGCCGACGACGAGAAGGCAAAAGCAATCATCGAGGCCATCGACGCGGTGAACAAAAAGATGAGCGCGATCGAAAGCAAGATCGTCGAGCCGCGCGCGAAGAGCAACGAAGACTCGCTGAACTATCCCGTTTCGGTGAGTGCGCAGCTCACCATCCTGGGAGAAACGGTGGAAAGCGCGGATTCGGGGCCGACGAAGCAAAGCGGAGAGGTGTATGCACTTCTGCTCGAGCGGCTGAACGCACAGCTCAGCGCGTGGCGCGAGGTGCAGGCGAAGGACCTGCCCGCGCTCAACGAGCTGATTAGCAAGAACAACATTCCTCCCATCGCTCCCGCGACGGAGCAAAAAAAATAGGCCGGCCAAGCAGCGCGGAAAACCGGAAGGACAGAACCTAATTCTCGGCGTCGTCAGCGAAGCCGAGTTTGGAGAGTCGGTAGCGGAGGGCGTTGCGAGAAAGGCCCAGCAGCCTCGCGGCCTGGCTTTTGTTGCCTCCGGCGCGGCGCATGGCCTCGCGAATCATTTCGTCTTCCCACTGCTCGAGAGTCACGCCTTCAGGGAGAAAGGCGGGGGCGCCGGAGACAGGCTTGGGCGGGGGCGTGTCGATGAGAATATCGTGCGGCTCAAGCACCGTCCCCTGCGCGAGTGCCACCGCACGTTCGATCACGTTTTCCAGTTCGCGGACATTGCCGGGCCAATGAAACTGCGTGAGCCGCTCCATGGCCGCGGGATCGAGGGTGTCGATCTTCTTTCCTGAAGCCTGGGAATATTTGCGCAGGAAGAGGGTAGCGAGCGCGGGTATGTCCTCTTTGTGCTCGCGCAACGGGGGAAGATTGATGGGCACGACGTTCAGGCGATAGTAGAGGTCTTCGCGGAAGGTGCCGTCTTCGAGGGCGGCGCGGAGATCGCGGTTGGTGGCAGCAACCAGCCGCACATCCACCTTCACAGTCTTCGTGCCGCCCAGGCGTTCGAACTCGCGCTCCTGCAGGACGCGCAGGAGTTTCACCTGCACGGGCGGGGGAACGTCGCCGATTTCATCGAGGAAAAGCGTGCCGCCGTCGGCGAGCTCGAATTTGCCGGGTTTGCTCGTGGCCGCACCGGTGAAAGCGCCCTTCTCGTATCCGAAAAGCTCGCTCTCCAGGAGATTTTCCGGAATCGCAGTGGAGTTGATTTTGATGAACGGTCCGCGCGCACGGCGGGAGCGCTGGTGGATGGCGCGCGCGACGAGATCTTTGCCCACGCCGCTTTCCCCACAAATCAGCACGGTCGAATTGGTGGGAGCGACGCGTTCGACCAATCCGAGCGCTTCCTGCATCTTGGGGCTTTGCGCGATGATGCCGGGCAGGTCGTAGCGCTGGCCGAGCGCCTCGCGCAGGTCGCGGTTTTCTTCGTGCAGGCGGCGAACGTCCAGGGCGCGCGCGACGACCAGTTTGATCTCGTCGAGGGAGAACGGCTTCAGCACGTAGTCGTTGGCGCCGGCTTTCATCGCGCCGACCGCGCTTTCCACCGAACCATAGGCGGTCATGACGATAAAGGGCAGGTCAGCGCGGACGCGGCGCGCGGCTTCGAGCAATTCGAGGCCGCTCATTGCCGGGAGCTTCAGATCCGTGAGCACCAGTTCCACGGACCCGCGCTCAATGGACTTCAACGCGGCTTCGGCATTGTCCACCGCATGGGTGGTATAGCCCTCCTCCCCGAGGCTGATCTCCAGCAGACGGCGCATGGGCGCCTCGTCTTCTACGATGAGAATCGTGGGCTTCATGGCGCAGTCCTGGCTTGCCCACCAAGGCGGGCAGGTTCGCCGAGGCGAGCGGGCTCCGCACGGCGTGCGGGCTCGTGGGATTCCGAATCGCGCACGGGCCGCATATCTGCCGGGAAGAAGAGGCGAAAGCAGGCGCCTCCTTCGAAGGGAGTTTCCAGACGGATCGTGCCGCCGTGCTCGTCCATGATTTTCGAGACGATGGAAAGGCCGAGGCCGACGCCGGTGCGTTTGGTGGTGACAAAGGGATTGAAGATCTGCTCGCGCATAGTCTCCGAAACGCCGGGTCCAGTGTCGCGAAATTCGATTTCAGCGCCTGGGCGACCGTCAGACACCGCGGGGCGGATGGCGACGCGAAGCGTGCCGCCAGTCTCGGCCATGGCTTCGATAGCGTTGACAGCGAGGTTGACGAAGACGCGCTCGGCCATAGCCTCGTCGAGCGGGAGGCGCGGCACCGAAGATTGAAAATCGCGCTCGATGCGCACGGGCGCGGAGGGATATTGCTCGCGGGCGGCTTTCAGGGCACGTTCGACAACGGGAGCAACGTCGGCCTCGCGGCGCTCAAGGTGAAGCGGTCGGGCAAAATCGAGGAAGCGCGCGACGAGCGCGTTAAGGCGGTTCACCTCGCCGGAAATGTAACCGGCAAGTTCGCTGGAAAGCGCGTCAGCGGACGCGAGGTTACGCGAAAGCAATTCGGCTGAGCCTTTAATGATGCCGAGGGGATTGCGGATTTCGTGCGCCAGGCCAGCGGAGAGCTGGCCGAGGGCGGCGAGGCGCTCGGAGCGGCGCGCGTCTGCCTGGGCCTGCTCGAGCTGGAGGTTGGTTTCGGCGAGCTCAGTGGCGAGGCGGCGG
>DASPSB010000341.1:0-2760 GCA_035624135.1 Candidatus Acidiferrales bacterium
GTGATTCTGCGGGCCAGCGCGCGCGCCTCCTCGTAGTAACGCGACATTTGCACGGCGGCGTGAGCTTCGTGCAGCCGCCGGAGGTGCTCGCGCTTGGCGGCAGCGCTCCGCGGAGGCGAGATGCGCTGGAGCCGCTTGAGCTGCGCCGCGGATTGTTCCAGGGGAAACATGCGAGCCGAACCGAACATCACGATCGTGTCCGCGACGCCGGCGCGCCGGAGCCGCGTGAGCGGGTCCAGATACTCCGCCAGGATGCGCAGCGGACGCGCCGCGGCGCTCTCCATGAACTTCCCTTCCTGATAGGCGGGCTTGGGTTCGTGACGCGTGGTCCGATGTTTCATCGTCTCTCTCCGGAAAAGCAACTGCGGGCGCGCAAGTGTTCATTCTAGAGGGAACAAAACGCGGGGCGAACGCATGCGTGCGGCGGGGTTTCCTGCGGCGCAGCCCCGGACCGGGCGGTTGAGGGCGAGTCCTGCAGCAGGCGGTGCGGGGCGGTGCAATCGTGTGGACATTGAGCGCGAGGGAGCACAGACTGATTCGGACCGCGCCGAAAACAGGCGGGAAAACCCATGGCGCAGCACGCGCGTCCATAATTCTGGAGGGAGCGGTAATGCATCGCGCAGCCGTGTGGGCGATTGTTGCCGCGACGCTGGCGCTTGCGGCCGCGGCTACGCCGGCGCGCGCGCAGGCTCCTCCCGGCCCAATTCCTCCGCCCGCGCACATTCAGGAGCCTCCCAAAGCCACGCTGCGGGTGAAGGTGGAGTGGGTCTCCACTCCGGTTACGGTCCGGAACTCCAAGGGCGAACTCGATCTCACGCTGGGAGAAAAAGACTTTCGCGTATTTCAGGACGGCATCGAACAAAAGATCGAACACTTCGACGTGGGCGGCGATCCGCTCTCCATCGTCATCGTCGTGGAAACCAGCAGCCGCGTGGAGCCGTTGCTGCCGGCCGTGCGCGCAACCGGAATCCTTTTCTCGCAGGACGTGATGCCGGGAGACGTGCAGGCCGCCATTGTGAGCTACGACGACACAACAAACCTCATCCAGGAGTTCACTTCGAGCGGCGAGGCGATCGAACGCGCCATGAATCACCTGCCGGAAGGCCTGTCCGGCGCCGCGCTGTTTGACGCGCTGTCGCGGGGTGTAGACATGCTCTCCCGGCAGCCGCGAGAGCGGCGGCGCGTGATCCTAGCCATGGCGGAGCCGGTGGACACGGGAAGCGAAACGAAGCTGGGCGAGGTGCTGCGGGCGGCGCAGCTCCAGAACGTGACCATCTACAGCGTCGGCCTTTCCACGACCGCGGCGGAACTGCGCGCGGAAGCCCGCGAGCACCCGTCCGCATATCCTCCGGGAATCAGCCCCATGCCCGGGCCTCCCGGGATCGCGCAGACGCCATCGACCGTGCAGATCGAAAATACCTCGGCCGACCTGGGCGCCGCGGTTATCTGGGCGGTCCAGCACGTAAAGGAAAAGGTGAAGGACAATTACCTGGAGGTCGCCGGCGCGGCCACCGGCGGAGAACATCTTGCCGCGTTCAAGGACCGCACCATCGGAAAAGCCGTCAGCCAGATTGCCGGCGAGCTGCACGCCGAGTACACACTCGGATACCAGCCCATTGCCGGCAGCGAACCCGGATTCCACAAAATCAATGTGACTGTGGACCGCGCCGGAATGAAAGTGCGGGCGAGACCAGGGTATTACCTGGAGTAAAGAGAAAAGCCCACGGTCAGAAATCGGGGCAGTGACTCAGTTTGCCGCTGGTTGTGGCCCGGGCTTTGTGAGTGCTGTGCGCTCAGTTGAAACCGTGACCTCGGAGCGTTTGCACAGGCAAGAGTGCCTGTGCCACCCGGCAAACTGAGCCACTGCCAAATCCCGCAGCTTGGGGACTGACGGTGGCTACCCGTGCTCAGTCGAATTCGCGCTTCGGGGGCTTCTGTTTTTGGCCGACCGTGCCCGCGACAATTTCAGCCCTGGAATAATTTTCGCCGCGAATCGGCGCGCCAGCGGCGCGCCGCAAAATCGTCAACTGTCCCGTATGCGTCAGCGCGTCCGCCACCGGCCCCTGGAATAATCTTTCGGGCGTGGCATGAAGCTTCTTTCCGGAGGCCAAGTACTTGTCAAAGGCTTTGAGGGAGGCAAAAAAGCGCGCCACCTCTGCGTCCCACTCGCGCGGAGCCGCGTTCTTCCACGTTTCCTTGCCGCTCGCGATGGAGAGCGCCCAATCGAACAAATCTCCCATGTGCGCGAGGATCTCCGCGGGCGTTCGGACGCCCGGCGCCGCATGGAATCCGGAGAACTCCGGCGGCGCTCCCCGCACCGCTTTGGCTGCACGGTAGGCCAGCGTGGCGACCGTGTGGCGCAGCATACCGACTTTGGAATTTTTTCTGGCAGGCATAATCCTCCGGGCAATTGCGCTAAGGAATCAGAAGCTTAACAGCGACGGCGTAAACCAAGAAACGAACCAGCCAGCCCACTGAATGTGCCGCGGTAATATGGGGATGAATTTTCATCCAGATGCCGTTCTGGAGCAGGATCGGCAGCGCGCCCATCGCCCAGCCGGCCGCGGCCAGTTTCAGTATCGTGCTCCACTCCTCTACGTGGAAGCGCACACAGACGACGACAAACGCGGCGCAGCTCACCAAGCTCACGACTTGCGACCAGGCGATGAGGGCGGAATCGGGCTCACCCGGCTTCTTCCTCCAAACCTCGGGAAAGGCGAGATATTTCTTGTGGAAGAGAACGCCCATGAACAGCCAGTC
>DASPSB010000345.1:0-2962 GCA_035624135.1 Candidatus Acidiferrales bacterium
GAAATCGAAGCCCTATGTGGACGCGGCGCGGATTGGAATCACGGGCTGGAGCTACGGCGGCTACATGACCTGCGTGGCCATGCTCGAGGCGCCTGAAGTGTTCAAAGCGGGGTTTGCGGGTGCGCCGGTCACGGACTGGCGCCAGTACGACTCCATCTACACGGAGCGGTACATGGGTCTGCCGGACCAGAACGCAGAAGGTTACCGCGTGTCGTCTCCAGTCGCGCATGCCGACGGATTGCAAGGAAAACTCCTCCTAGCCCACGCCACCGGCGACGACAACGTGCACTTCGCAAACACGCTGGAACTGCAAGAGGCGCTGGTCCATGCGGGACGATACGCCGAGTTTGCAATCTATGGGGGCCGGGGACATGGCATCTCGGACCCGGCTGCGCAGGTCCAGTTGTGGACCCGGGTGACCCAGTTTTTCCTGGATAATTTGTGAGACGGATGTGCCATCCTGGCCACCCGGTGCCGGTACGTTCGAACGGCGCGGCCTGGAAACGGAAATGCTGCGCGGTGCGTCGGAAATAGCAGGAGCCGCGATTGCGGCGCTTGCAGCAGTGGAGTAGCATGGGCTCTCTTCGGAATGCTGCTGAGGGGCACAATGACTTGTGGTGATTCTTTCCGCTCTTTTTCCCACCAGCCCGTATGCATGACCTCGTGGAGGTGTGCCAATGAGTGATGAGCGTGATCCCGCTTCGCGGGACCGTTTGGGTGGCAGCAGTTCGCCGCCGGAAACGGAAGGGTCCGGCGAGGACGCGAAAGGATTTTCGCGGCGCTCGTTCCTGAAGGGCGCCGGCGTGGCCGTTTCCGCGGGCGTCATCGTCACCGAGGGCCTGCTCGAAACCGCGCGAGCTGCTGCGGAAACAAAGGCCGTGGGGCCGGGAGCCGTGCCGATCACCTTGAAGATCAACGGCAAGGAGCTCTCCCTCCAACTGGAGCCGAGAGTGACGCTGCTCGATGCGCTGCGCGACCATCTGGATATGACAGGGGCAAAGAAGGTCTGCGACCGCGGCACATGCGGGAGCTGCACGGTTTTGATGGACGGCAAGGCAGTCTATTCCTGCTGCGTGTTGGCAATCGCCGCCCAGCACTCCGAAATCACCACCATCGAAGGCTTGGCCGCCGAGGGCCAGCTTTCGCCGGTCTCGGCGGCATTTGTGGAGCACGATGCGCAGCAATGCGGGTTCTGCACTCCGGGATTTGTAATGGCGGTGACGGCCTATCTCAAACAGCATCCGCATCCGACTTATGAGGAAGTGACCCACGGTCTCGGCGGCAACCTGTGCCGCTGCGGAACCTACATGGGCGTGCGCGAGGCGGCGCTCGATGCCGCCAAGCGTATCAGCGCGGGGAGGGCGTGATGGCGGACTATCACTGGCCACCGGCGGATAAGCGGTTTCTGATTGGAAAGTCCTTCACGCGGTTGGACGGGCCCGCCAAGTCGTCCGGGCGCGCCAAGTATGCCTACGACATCAACCGTCCCGGCATGCTGTACGGGAAGATGGTGCTCTCTCCGCACGCGCACGCAAAGGTAACGGGCATAGACACCAGCGCGGCAGAGAAAATGCCGGGCGTACGCGCCGTCCTGGTGATGTTCGAGCCGGGCAAAGAGGTGCTCTGGGCCGGTCAAGAGATCGTTGCGCTCGCGGCAGACACGGAAGACCAGGCGCGCGATGCGGCCCGCGCCGTGAAAGTCGACTACGAGGTGCTGCCCCACCTGGTGAGCGACGTGGCCCCTGCGAATGCAGGAGCGGGGCGCTCGACGGCTGGCTCGGAGGCCAAGGAAGGCGATCCCGACGCGGCGATGGCTGCGGCCGAGGTGAAGGTTGAAGGAACCTACGGCGCCAGCCTGATTACGCATTGCTGCTTGGAAGCTCACGGCCAGGTGACGGAGTGGGATGGCGACAAGCTGACCATGTGGGCCTCCACCCAAAACGTCACCGGCATCGCAGGCGAAATGAGCAAGGCGCTTTCGATTCCCGCGGCAAACGTGCGCGCCATCACCCAGTACATGGGAGGAGGTTTCGGAAGCAAGTTCGGAGCCGACCCCTGGGGACCGGCCTGCGCGAACCTGTCAAAAAAGGCTGGGCGCCCCGTAAAAATGATGCTCGAACGGGATCAGGAGCTGATGGAAGCGGGCGCGCGCCCCTCAATCTACGCGAAGGTTCGCCTGGGCGCAAAGAAAGACGGGACGCTCGTCGCCTGGGATTCGGAATCATGGGGAACCTCCGGGCCGCAGGGCGGAGGAAATCCCCCGATCCCTTACGTGATGCGGGCGCCGAATCGGCGGACGAAGCACACTGCGGTGCTGACGAACATCGGGCCGGGACGTGCCTGGCGCGCGCCAAACCATCCGCAGAGTTGCGTCATCACCATGTGCGCGCTCGACGATCTGGCCGCAGCGATTCCGATGGACCCGCTGGATTTCTTCTTGAAGAACACGGAATTCACGGGCGAGCGCGCCAAGTACTATCACGACGAGCTCCTCAAAGCGGCGGAGATGATTGACTGGAAGAAAAAGTGGCGCCCCCGCGGCAAGAGGGACCCCGGGCCGGTGCAGCGCGGTCTCGGACTCTCCATCCATACCTGGGGCGGCGGTGGGCACCAAAGCAACGCAAACTGCACCATCCATCCCGACGGTTCAGTGGAAATAAACCTCGCAAGCCAGGATCTAGGCACCGGGACACGGACAATCATCGCTCTTGTGGCCGGAGAAACGTTCGGCCTGCCGCTCTCGTTGATCACGGTAAACATTGGCGACAGCCGCTATCCGGCTTCGGGCGCTTCCGGCGGTTCAACCACAGTCGGAGGAGTAAGCGCTTCCACTCGGCGCGCCGCTACCAACGCGCTAAACGAACTGCTGGCGAAGGTAGCGCCATATCTGGACGCCAAGCCGGATGATCTGGAAGCAGCGGAAGGCACGATTCGCGTGGCTCAGGATCACAAACGGGCCATG
>DASPSB010000388.1:0-4217 GCA_035624135.1 Candidatus Acidiferrales bacterium
CTCCAGATCGAGCAGATACTGTTCGCTGACGAGTTGCGACGCGGAGAGCGGTCCTCCGGCCAGAATGTTCGCGAGCTTGCGGCTGACGTGCGCGTCGTATTCGGAAATAAACTGGCCGCGCAGCATCATGTGGATCGCCAGCTTCGCGCCGGCCAGAAATTGGTCGCCCAGCACGCGGATCGAAGGCTCGGCCGGCGGCGGATGGCCCGGCCGGTAGCCCTCGCGGACCAGCTCGAGGGCCAGCGCCTTCGCGTCCGCAATTTGCCGGTCTTTATTCATGCTGATGGCGTCCGAGGCGCGCAGGTAGCCGAACGCGCGCCCTTCCTCAGCGCTCGTGGCCACTTTTGCCATGGCAATTTGTTCGAAGACGGGCTTCATAGCGTGAAACAAATCCAGGTCGGAGCCGTCGCCGGCGGCGGGATTCAGGCTGCGCGCATGCTCGTTGGCCCGCACCACCATTTCCTTGGTTCCCCCGCCGCCCGGAATCAGTCCCACGCCGACTTCCACGAGGCCGATATAGGTTTCCGCCGCGGCCTGGATGCGCGACGCGTGCAGCGGAATCTCGCACCCTCCGCCGAGCGACATTCCGAACGGAGCGGCCACCACCGGCTTGGGCGAATGTTTCAGCGCTAGATTCACCTGCTGGAACTGACGGACGGCCAGGTGGATCTCGTCCCACTCCTGTTCCTGCGCCAGCATCAGCACCATCATGATGTTCGCGCCCACGCAGAAATTCGGCGCCTGGTTGCCGATCACCATGGCCTCGAAATCGGTTTTCAGACGCTTCAGCCCGGCATGCAGCATCTGCACTGTATCGGCGCCGATGGAATTCATTTTGGAATGGAATTCGCAGCACACGACCCCGTCGCCCAGGTCGACCAGGCTCGCGCCCGCGTTTTTTTCCACCACGTGGCCGGCGTGGCGGAAGCGGTCGAGCACGAGGATGCCGGCGGGCAGGCGGTCTTCGGTTTCGCCCTTGGACGCCAGATCGAAGAAAAACGTGCGCCCGGTTTCGGGGCTATAGAACGACTTGCGGCCCGAGGCCAGCAACGAGGTCACGAGCGGCGGGAGCGCGCGGCCCTCCTGCTCGATGCGCCGCGCCATCGGTTCAACCCCGGCGGCGTCCCAAATCTCAAACGGTCCCATCTCCCAGGCGAATCCCCAGCGCATCGCGTGGTCCACGTCGGCCACGCGATCCGCAATCTCCGGAACGCGCCGGGCGGCGTAGAGACACATCTCGGAAACCGAGCGCCACAGGAATTTCGCGCCTTTATCGCCGTCGCGTCCGGCGAGCCCCGGCCCGAGGAGCTCGCGAAGGCGTTCGCGCGTGTCTTCGATCGCCTTTCCGCCTTCGATGGATCCGAACCGCGCCTTCGCCCTCGGCCGGTACTCCATGGTTTTCCAGTCCAGCGACAGGATGTCTTTCCCCTCGCCGCCCTTCACGCGCTTGTAGAATCCTCCGCCGGTTTTTTCTCCCAGCCAGCCGCGCTTCATCATCTCTTCGACCAGCGGCGGCACGCGGTAGCGTTCGCGCATCTCGTCGCCCGCGGCGTTTTCATAAATGTTGCGAACGACGTGCGCCAGCACGTCGAGCCCCACGATGTCCGCGGTGCGAAATGTGGCCGATTTCGGCCAGCCCACCGCCGGGCCGGTGCAAGCGTCCACTTCCTCGATGGTCATATCGAGTTCCTGCATCAGCGCGAGCACGTTCAGCATGGAAAACGTGCCGATGCGGTTGGCGATGAAGTTTGGCGTGTCTTTCGCCACGACCACGCCTTTTCCGAGCACGCGGTCGCAGAAATCTGCGAGAGCGGCAAGCGCTTCGGGACGCGTTTCCGGCCCGGGAATGAGCTCCACCAGCTTCATGTAGCGCGGTGGATTGAAAAAATGCGTCCCCGCCCAGTTCCGCCGGAAGTCCTCCGAGCGGCCCTCCGCAATCAACCGCACCGGCAGACCCGAGGTATTCGTGGTCACCAGCGTGCCGGGACGCCGGTGCTGTTCCACGCGCTCCCAGAGTTTGCGTTTGATTTCCAGGTTTTCCGCGACGACTTCGATAATCCAATCCGCCTCGCCGCACCAGGCGAGGTTGTCGTCGAAATTGCCGGTGGTAACAAGGCGAGCCGACTCCGCGGTGAAGAACGCCGCGGGCCGCGCCTTCCTGGCGGCTTCGAAGCCTGCACGAACGATGCGGTTGCGCACTTCCGGCGAATCCGCAGTCAGTTTTCGCGCCGTCTCATCCGCGGTCAGCTCCGCGGGACGAATATCGAGCAGATAGCAGGGCACACCGGCATTAGCCAGATGCGCAGCAATACGTGCACCCATGGTTCCGGCGCCCAAAACGGCAGCCTTACGAATTCCAGCGTTCACCTGATGCCTCCGATTGCGTGCGCCAGCTTACGCGGGCGGGAGAAGACGCCTCCGCGTAGTGCTTGTCGCCGCCGCTGGATTATAGACCGGGCACCTCCAGTTGGCAGCCCGTGCGGGCTAGAGTAGCATCCAAGGTGCAGGACCCGCACTTCAAGGTGACTCGGTGGGGAGGCTAGTCCCTGCGACCCTGGCCAGGATCAAGATGGCAAAACACAACCTGAAGGATTTCCTGCAGAGCAGCCTGCGGCGCATTCGCGAGTTCGCGCAGGGCCCCCATCCGGAACCGTTCCGTCCGCCCCGGGTGGGACTGGCCCTGGGCGGAGGTTTTGCTCGGGGAATCTCCCATCTGGGCATCCTGCGCGTAATGGAAGAGGCCGGGATCCAGGTGGATTGCCTCGCGGGCACCAGCGTGGGGGGACTGATTGCCGCGTCCTATGCGAGTGGCATGCCGCTCGATGCCATCTCCCGCCGCGCGGTGTCCACTTCGTTCCGGGACTTCGCGCGCTGGAGCCTTTCGCGTTACGGCCTGGCCTCCAATGAGCGCATGGGACAGTACGTGTACGAATTTTGCGGCATCCGGCGAATCGAGGGCATGAAGCGCCCGCTAGCTATTTGCGCTGCGGATTTGATCTCGGGCGAACCGTTCTACTTCACAAAAGGTGACCTGGGCATTGCCCTTCGCGCCTCGTGCGCGTATCCAGGGCTCTTCCAGCCGGTGGAATTCGAAGGCCGGCTGCTCGTGGATGGGTTTCTGATCGGGCCTGTTCCCGTGGAAGGCGCGCGCACGCTCGGGGCCGAAATCGTGATCGGAGTTTACCTGGGAATGTCCGGGCCTGCACCGCGTCCGAAACACATGGGAGAAGTACTCTGGCGTTCGTTCGCCATCATGCAGCAGCAGGCTTTACAGCGCCGGGACCGCTCCGCGGACGTTCTTATCTGTCCGGACGTCCGCGAGTTCGGATGGGACGATTTTTCGCGCACCGAGGAATTAATCGCCGCAGGGGAGACTGCGGCCCGAGAGGCTCTACCGCGCATTCGCGAGCTGTTGCGGCCGCCGTCAGGAGTACCCGCGCCCCATCGAAGCGCTCCGCGTCCTGCCTGATTCCGTTCAGGCCCGCGCTGAGCAGTACGCCATCCTAAATGTGCCACCGAGCCCGAGCAGGTCACACGGTCTGTCTTCCTCTTCCAGGGTTACTCCAGCCGCATCAAGACCCGGACGGGGTGCCCGTTCCCCTTGCCTCGTTTCGTGAGCCAGTCCCCGAAGGCGGCGGCGAATCGTTCCGGATCCACGCGAAAACTCGCCTCGAGGCGACCCTCGCCTGCTGGCAGCGTATCGTCGAATTCGGGAGCATTCGTAAAATTGCGCATGCAAAACGAATCGAGCCAGTCCAGCGGACACGGCCGGCGTTCTCCGCCTATCTCGATTTCGACAAACCACTTCCTCGCATACATGAGCGAACTATATCACCCAGCTGGGCCGGAAACCGTGGCCGGCCTGCGACGTCCCTGTTGCGCAGAGCTAGAGCGCGTGTGATGGGAGAGCCATTTGCGCGTGACGCTTATCACGGCAGCGGGACCGCTAGAGGAGGAAAGTTGCCACAGGCCGCCGCGCGGGGCGCCTGCCCTGCGCGGCGACCATTGCCACGCACCGAGGGCGGGGTGGCGAAGGGGTGTCAAATGAACGGGACTGTAAAGCTCGAAGAAAAAGCACAGAAAAAAACTCAGGCCATCCCGCAAATCTCACTGTCGCGGATCATGGTGGCCACAGATTTTTCCCCCATTGCGGACCGCGCGCTCGATTATGCGGTCTCCCTAGCCCGCCGGTTCGGCTCGTGGATTTACCTGACCCA
>DASPSB010000398.1:0-2288 GCA_035624135.1 Candidatus Acidiferrales bacterium
CGATGGGCCGCCCGTTGTCGCGCACGTTGCGCAGCGTGTAGCCGTCCGCGGTTTGGAGCTGCTTGTTCTTGCCGACTTGAAATTGTCCGTTGCGCGTGTACACGACCCCTGCCACAGATCCCGCCGCGGTGTTCAGGGCGAAGAAGCCCGGGCCGGACAGGGCTAGGTCCAGCGGATTGGCGGTGGGGACCAGCGCGCCTTGGGAGAAATCCGTCCAGTTCTGTTGAATGACGGGCAACTGATTCTCCGCCATATTGTCGGCGACGACGCTATAGAATTCGCGGTCCGACTTGAAGCCGGAAGTGCCTGCGTTGGCGAGGTTGTTGGCCAGCATGTCGAGCGACTCCATGCGGGCTTTCATGCCACTGGCGGCGGTGATCAGAAGAGGATCCATAGTGTGTAAGGGGGTGTGAAGGGGGGTGTGTAGGGGCTGTGAAGTGAACCCCTGGAGCGAGACACGAAGTTAAGGGAGTTATCGCCGTTCGCTGAAAAGTCATTGCACGGCGAGGGTGATAGAGTCCACTCTGGAAGAACCTGAGTGGAGGACAGGGCACTGCGGGGACGCAACCCGAGCGCCGACTCAGCAGCCGGAATGAGCGGAAGCGGGTAGTGCCGCTTCCGCGGTCCGTCATTCTGGCGGGAAAGCGAAAAATCCCGGGGGTTTGGGGGCAGCGCCCCCAATCTGAGGAGCGAATCGCGAAGCGACCTCATGAGAGTCTTCCCCCGTTCTGCTCGAATTCGGCGGGAGGCAGGTAACCCAAAGCGGAATGCAGGCGTTGCCGGTTGTAGACCTGTTCGAGGAAATCCCCGATCTGAGCTCCCGCATCAGCGAGGTCGCGGTATTCGTTGCGGTAGACCTCCTCATATTTCAGGGTCTTCATGAAGCTCTCACAGGCTGCGTTGTCGTACGGATTGCCCTTGCGGCTCATGCTAATGGTGGCGTCGTGCTGTTTCAACAGTTCGGTGTAATCGTGGGAAGCGTACTGCACTCCGCGATCGGAATGGTGCACCCAGCCGGGCCCTGGCTGTCGCTCCTCCACGGCCATGCGTAAAGCAGTGACCGCCAAGCTGGCCTCCAGTGTTCGTCCCAGCGCCCAGCCGATCACACGCCGCGAGAATGCGTCCAGCACCACGGCCAGATACACGAACTCGGTGCGCAAGCGGATGTAGGTGATGTCCGCGACCCACAGCTGATTGACCTTCGTGAGGTCCAACTGACGGGCCAGGTTCGGGTAGATCGGCAAGTTATGCCGGGAATCCGTGGTGACCACAAAGGCACGTCGCCGGACGCACAGCAGATTGTCTTCTCGCATCATCCGCAGGACGCGCTTGTGGTTGATGGCGAAACCGCGGTGTTGCAACTCGTGGGTGATTCTGCGGTAGCCATAGGCCGGCGATTCCAGCGCAACCTTCTGCAACTGATCGCGGATTTCCATCTCCACCGGCATGGCGGGACGGGGCAGGCGCCAGCGGTAGAAACCGGCGCGATTCAACCCCGTCATCTGGCACAGCGCGTTCACGGCTTGGCCTTCCGCCGCGGCTTCGCGGATTTCTTCAAACAGGCATCCACGCCATTGACGACGGCTGGCGGGTGATGCTCCCTGAAATGCTGTAAGGCTTTTTTTAGGAAGTCATTCTCCATGGTGAGTTGGCCGATCTTGCGCTCCAACTCGGCGATGCGCCGGGCGTCATCGACCGCCGGCAAGGCGGCTCCACGGCGGCCTATGCCCGGAAACGCCAGCTCGCCTTTGGCCCGCCACTCTCCCCGCCAGCGTTCCAGCAGGTGCGGGCTTACCTGATACTTGCGTGCGATCTCCGCGTTGGTCGACCCAGTGTCGAGCGCACGCATGGCGGCGATTTTGAGATCGCGACTGTAAACCGCTCGGGACAAATCCATTGCCTTTCTCCATTCAATGTATTTCGTCCCTTAACTTGCTGTCTCAGTTTCGGGGTGCACTCCACTGTGTGGGGGCGTGTTCATGGGAGGCGGGGGCGCAATTGGGGAACCGTTTTATAAGTGTCCGCAGATGAGCCGATAAGGCGATGCGAGCGTTCCATCGGCCCCGGCATTTTTGTGCCGTTCTGCCCCCCGTGCCATTTTGGTGGCGCCGCCGCTGCGAGCAATCGCTTCAAAACAGGGCCTTCTAGCCTTGGACCTCCGCCTGCATCGAGCCGGGGCGTGATCGCATCCTCTTCCCATCCAGCGCCTCCGGCGGGGAACGCGCTTGCGGGACTGCTTCCTACGGGACTACTTCCTAGTGGACGCGAGGATTCCCTGTTGGCGGCGC
>DASPSB010000411.1:0-10574 GCA_035624135.1 Candidatus Acidiferrales bacterium
AGCGTTCCTCCAGCTTTTCCGGAAGATCCACACCTTCCGAGGCGACGCGGCGTTTTCCACGTGGCTGCACCGTCTATCGGTGAATGTGGTGCTGATGCGGCTGAGAAAGAAGACGCTGCCGCAGACATCACTGGATGAGCCCGCCGACAATGAAGACGAAACCAGCGGTCCGAAGCGGGACGTGGGAGCGGAGGACCCGCTGATCGAAGGGTCGGTGGACCGTGTACGGCTGGAGCGCGCGGTGGCGGAGTTACCGCCAGGCTACCGGATGGTTTTCCTGCTGCACGACGTGCAAGGGTACGAGCACAACGAGATCGCGCGGATCATGGACTGCTCGATCGGGAACTCGAAATCGCAGTTGCACAAAGCGCGGACGCGGCTAAGAGAAATCCTCCAGGACACGGCGCGGAACGAGGCGCGGCAGCAGCGGCTGGAAGCGAGCGAGAAGACTGGATCGAGGGAGTAAGCAGTGATGCGGTGTGACGAGTTCGACGCGTACGCGGCCGGGTGGCTGGAAGGAGAACAGACACCAGAGGCCGCGAACCATCTGGCGGCATGCCCGCGATGCAGCGCGCGGATCGCGGACCTGGAACTGATCGTTTCTGCAGCGGCAAATCTGCCCGAGCTGGACCCGCCGGAGCGAGTCTGGATTTCCCTGCGAAATGAACTGAAACGTGAAGGCCTGCTGCGCGGGCAGAAGAGCCTGGTGGAACGGGTGCGCGAGATGATCCCGGCGGCGCCGCGGACGGCGCTGGCGACGGGATTGATCTCGGCGCTGGCGGCGCTGCTCCTGTTCCTGCCACCGTCTCCGGTGAATGAGCGCTCGCGGAACAACGGAGAGACTCGCGGAGTCTGGAATCTGTCGCGGGTGCATGAGCAACTGGCGAGCGCGGAGGCCCAGGCGGGACAGGACCTGCATCTCAGGGACCCGCAGGTCGCGGCCTCCTACCAGCAGAACCTGGCGCTGGTGGACGATTTGATCGGTGAATGCCAGAAGCGGGTGAGTGAAGACCCGAACGACGAACTATCGAGGCAATACCTGGTGACCGCTTACCAGCAGAAAGCGGACTTGCTAAACGCGCTCGCGGAACGGGAAGCGCTGGGAGACTGAGATGAACGCCCCGCATTCGATTGGTCCTGCCGGCTGGACACTGGGTATTTGCTCGCTGGCGCTGCTGACTTGCGCCGCCCAGGCGGTTGCGGCGGGTCCCGCAGGAGGGAGCGACCGAGTCGGCGAACCGGCGAGCCCTCACCGCCTGGACAAGCGGTTCGCCGTCAACGGGCGGGCAATGGTGACGCTGCGGAACGCGCAGGGAACGATTGTGGTGAACTCGTGGCAGAGGTCGGAAGTGGAAATCATCGCGAACCACGCAAGCGAGGGAGTCGAAGTGGACGCGACGCAGAACGGGAACCGGATCGAGCTGGTGACTCACGTACTGCGGGATGATGTAGCGCCAGCGGAGCTGCAAGCGGACTACCAGATTTACGTGCCGGAAGAGACCGAGCTGGAAATCAAGAACGACAGCGGATCGGTGAGCGTGGCGCAGGTGTACGCGGACGTGAGCGTGGACACCGTGCTGGCGAAGGTGGAATTGACGGACGTATCGGGAGATCTGACGGTGCGCACGGTGGATGGGTCGTTCGTTTGCACGCGGTGCGTGGGGAAGATCGAGTTCATTTCGACGTCGGGAGGGGCCCGATTCTTGCAGGCGGTCAGCCGGTCGCTGCACGCGCAGACGTTTTCCGGGTCGCTATTCTACGACGGGCCATTCTCGCCGAACGGATATTACAAGCTGACAACCACATCGGGGCCGATCGAGCTTTCCCTTTCGGAGAAGGACTCGGTGAAGCTGAGCGCGCACTCGCGGCAGGGCAAAGTGGAAAACGAAGTGAACCTCAAGCCGGAAAGCCACCTATCGCGGCTCCTGGGGGGCGGCAAGGGATCGAGCAGCCTGATTGGAACGACCGGAGCAGGACTGGCGCGCGTCGAGCTGACCTCGTTCAGTGGTAAAATCCTCATTCGCAAGCGGGACTGAGCCCGGGAATCCCGGATTTCGTGGCTCTGGGAACGGGCGCGGACCCCGCGCATTTCACACGTGACATTCGAGGAACAGAATCAAGCGCGGGGGAGGCGCGTGGGGCTGGTCTGCCTGGCCGGCTTCATGGGCAGCGGGAAAACCACTGTGGGGCGGCTGCTTGCCGCGCAGACAGGCTGCCGATTTGTGGACCTGGACGGACGGATCGAGCAGGCTGCGGGGATATCGATCCGGGAGTTTTTCGAGAAATACGGCGAGCCGCCCTTCCGCGAGTTGGAACACACGACGCTCGTGCGAGTACTGGGGGAAATCGGGGAGTCGGGCGGCGCGGCGGTGGTAGCGCTGGGCGGGGGCACGTTTGCACAGGCGCAGAACCAGGAAGCGCTGCGGGCTGCCGGGGCAGCGGTGGTATGGCTGGATTGTCCGCTCGAGGAGCTGATCCGGCGATGTGCGACGATGACACACCGGCCTCTATTCCGGGACGAGTCGAGCCTGCGGCAACTCTACGAGCAGCGGCTGCCGAGTTACCAATCGGCGGATGCGCGAGTGGAGAGCAGCGGCGAGCCACGGGAAGTGATTGCGAGAATATTGGAACTGGAATGGTTCGAACAGGTCGGGAGATGACAAGAACGAGACGGAAGGGATGGGCGGCGGGAGGGCTGGTGATTGCGCTGGCGGCCGTGATAACCGCGGCGGCAGAACCGGTCATAGCGAGGGCCGGTGGAGGAACGGCCGGGCGGGATGCGCCGGAAATTCAAAAAGAAAAAAACAAGAAGCCGGCGCAAATGGGAGTGCTGGTGGAAGACCGCGGGACTCTGCAGATCCAGGTGGATGGTCAAACCGCGGGGAGCGAAGAGTTTGAGATCCACCAGAGCGGAGGCGAATGGACGGCGCGGGGGACGGCGGAAGTCGCCGCGGAAAAAAGCGGGACATCGAAAGTGAGCGGAAAGCTGACTCTTTCGTCCGACGGCGCGCCGCAGCGTTACGAGTGGACGGTCTCGAATCCAAAGCAGTCAGGGGCGATTACGTTCGAGGGGACGCTGGCGAAACTGGAGCTCAAGCTGGAAGGCGCGGCGGGACCCTACGCGCAGGAATTCCGGTTTGAAGCGCCGCCGGTGGTGATCCTGGACAACAACATGTACCACCAGTACGCGATCCTGTCGCGGCTGTACGATTGGGAGCACAAAGAGGCGAAGACATACGCGGTCCTGATCCCGCAGGACCGCACGCCGGGAGCCGTAACGGCGGAATATGGCGGGCAGCAACTGGTGGAGGGGCAGAAACTCGACATGCTGCGGGTACGGACGGCGGATTTGGAAATTGATGTGTATTGCGATCCGAGCCAGGAGGAGCGGCTGGTGAGGTTGGAAGTCCCTTCAGCGAAAGCGGTGATTGTCAGGCAGACCGGGAAGAAATAAGCGGAGAAAATCGGGCGTGAGGAAGCGAAGCAGAGGGATGGGTGTGCGCGCGGACGGCCGGGCGGAACAGGAGGGGAAAGAAAAAGCAGAGGGGACCCTTCCTTTGTCAGGGCAGGCACGCCTCACGGGTCCGCGCCCGCGAGGCGAAGATGCCGACCAAGAAACCAGCACTTCCGAATCACACGGCGACGCGGTGAGCGGGAGTTCGCGTGCGCGTCTTGGGAGATTCGAGTTCGACGCGTATGACGGATTCCTTGCCGGAGCGGAGGATGGTGAGATCCACCCTGGGAGCCGCGGACTTCTCAGAGCCTTCGCCTTCTGAGGCTTTTGAGAGTTTGTCGCGGACAGCGTCGCGGAGCTCGGAGGCGTCCTTGACGCGCTTTCCGTCGATGCGAATGATCACGTCACCCGCCTTGAGGCCGGCCTTTTCTGCAGGGAGGCCGGGCATGACTTCGCGAACGAGAACTCCCTGGCCATCCGGAGCGCCAAAATAATTGCCGAGCTGGCCGGAAAGATCTTCCGCGTCGATGCCGAGCGCCGGGGCGCCGAACAGACGAAAGGCGCCAAACGGCCCGATCTCAATGGGGGGAACCGGCGGAATCGGAGGAATTGCTATTTGCATATCAGGGAGGTGCGGAGACACATAGAACGAGTCGCGGGCGACGGAGCGCGCGGAGCGACGGGAGGCGAGTTCAACGCTGAGGGGCTTCGACTGGCCGTCGCGCCAGATAACGATTGAAACGGTGCGGCCGACGGGAGTTTCGCGGACCAGACGCTGGAGCGTGAGGGTGCCTTCCACGCGCTGGCCCTCAAAGTCGGTAATCACGTCGCCGACTTTCAGGCCGACCTTGGCCGCCGGTGAATCTTCGGCAACCGACGTGACCAGCACACCACGCTCGACGGGCAAATTCAGTTCTTTTGCTTTGGCCGAGGTGATCTCCTCCATGCGGATGCCGAGCCATGCGGAAGAGGAGGAGAAAACCTGGAAGGACTGGCCTTCCGGGGAAACCTGAGCGTCCTGACCGGCGAGAGCCGCGGAGATCTCTTCAGAGGCGAGATTGGCGGCGTCAAGATCGAGAGCAAGCCCGTCGAGTTCGTCTCCTAGTTCGTTGAATGCAGCGGCAGGAGCCGCCGGGGTGCATACACATTGCGGCGGCTCGGGCGTGGCCACCGGGGTGCGATGCTGCGGCGCCGCGGCCCCCGTAGAGCCAAGGGCGAGAGCGCCGATCAGGATACTGCCGCCAAACCATCGTCCGAATTTGCTGATCATGACTACCTCCCAGGTGTCCGACGTTCGATACCGGTTCCGCTGGAAATTTAGACGAGGGGCCGGGAAATTTGTAAGCGGATAGAACCGTTGACGGTGCGGAGGCGGAGCAGCGGGCCGCCCGAGCCGAGGCGTCCGTGGATGGAACGGCCAGCGGAAGTAGTGCTAGCGAGGAGTGGCACTTCGCTCGAAAAATCGCCGTTGCGGGTTTCCGCATCGAGTTCCGCACCAGCGCCGGCGGGAAGGGCGACAGCCACGGACCCGTTGATGGTCTGGGCGAAGAGCGAAGTCCATGAAGCGGATGCGGGTTCCGAAGCCAAACCGCCCGTGAGACTGAGAAATTCGAGGGAGATGCTGCCGTTGGTGGAGCGGGCGGAGAACAGGCCGGCAGCACGAGCCAGTGTGACGTTGCCATTGACGGTCGAAAGGGAGCCTTCGCCGGAAACGTCTTCCACAGCGACCGTGCCGTTGATGGTGGAGACCGAAGCGAGACGGATACGAGCGGGGACGCGGACGCGAAACTCGACGTGGACTTCCACGCCGCTGCCCTCGGGATAGTGAGTGGCGACGGAGACCCGGGCGGGGGTTGCGTCGAGCGTGATTTGCACGTCGCGGAGGCTCTCGGCCCGGCCCGAAGTAATCTTGCGGGCGAAAATCTGGACTTCGTCGCGGTTCCATCCTGCGATTTCGATCGAGCCGTTCACGTTGGAGATAGAGAACGAGCCGCCGGAGGCCAACGGCACGGTGCGCTCAAAGGTCTCCACGGCGGGAGTCTGACGCGCAGCGTAGGCCGTGGCGGGGGAGAGGAGGAGAAGCGCAGGAAGAGAGCGCGAAGCCAATCTTGCAGGAGAAATGGCTGCGAGATTCATGCGGACCCCCTTTGCTGTCGATCCCCCGATGCGCTGCGAGAATCCTCAGCGGCGCATCACGGCCGGTGAAACGTAATCGTGATGACGGTCAGGACGGGCACCGGCTTGCCGTCGAGAAGAATCGGCCGATAACGCCACTGTTTGAGAGCGTCAGTTGCCGCTTCGGCGAGCGCCGGATCGCCGGAGAGAGCCTTGACGTCCTCGATGGAACCGTCGCGCGCAATGGCTACGCGTAGGCGGACGGCGCCCTCCAAACCAGCTTCGCGAGCCTTGTCCGGGTAGATGGGATCCACTTGCCGGGCGAGCCGCGGGCGCAATTGCGCGGCGGGAATGATAACGCGGTCGCTGAGCCATGCAGTGAACTGCTCGCGCAGGCCTTCCATCTGGGAGAGTTGATCGCCCCCCCAATTGTATTCGACGTTGGCTGAGTTGGACGGGCGTCCATGCGCCTCGATGCTGCGGCGCTCTTCGGCATCGCGGGCCTCGAGTGCTTGCCGGTCGTGGGCGGCGCGACGGGCAATCTTCATGGCCTTCAACTCCTCGGCGGAAGCGTAGGCTTCGAGCGCCGACTGGCGAGAGTCGAGTTGACTTTGCATTTGTGCGACGGAGGCATCGAGAGCAGCGAGAGCGGCTCCGATGCCTTCTTCGAGGGGCACGGCGCCGGGCGGGGGCGGAGGAAACGGGGGGACTGCGATGGCTGGAGGGGCAGGGAGAGCCATGACCTCCGAGTCGTCGACGGGGCGGAGGAGGATGTTTCCGGACACGGCGCGCAATCGGAGCAGCGGGCCACCGGCGCCCATCACACCTTCGGCGCGGAAGGCGCGGCCTGCGGAAACGTCATCGGCCTTCAAGACCAGGGTGAACGACGGGTCAACGGACATGCGGAAGTTGTCGCCGCCCTCGATGGCGGCGTCGAGATTCAGGCTGACATCCTTAGGAAGAAAGACGACCAAATCACCGCCGGTGCACTCGAAATCGGCGAGTGTCGCACCGCGAGGAGCGCGCGGCGGCTCGGGAGGCGGCGGAGCATTCGGGGCGCGCGAGGCAACGCGCGGGGTCGGCATTGCAACGGGGGCGAACATGGCAGTGATGCCGCCGGCGGCTGTGGACGCACGGACAGGGCTGGCAACGCCGGCGAGAAAGATGGAGCCGGCTCCGGTCTGAATGCGGGCGGGGCCGGAAAGACGCCAGACGCGGATGCCGCCTCCGCCTGTACGGGCGGAGAGTTCGCCAGCGGCTTCGCCGACAACGATGCGGCCGCCGCCCGTCGAAGCGGTGAGATTGGCGCCAGCGCGGTCGAGAAAGATGTTGCCACCACCGGTTTCCAAGCGCGCTTCGCCATCCACGCGCGCGACGCGGATATGGCCGCCGCCGCTGTGCAGGACAGCCCCACCACGCACCGAGCCAGCGAGGATATTGCCGCCGCCGGTCGAAGCGGTGAGATCGCCGGAAACGTCCTGAATGCTGACATCGCCGCCGGCGGTCTGGAGGCGCGCGCTGGCGCCCGCGCGGCCGACACGGATTCTGCCGCCAGCAGTGTCGCAAATCAGACGGCCGTCGATATCGCCGATATCCACACTGCCACCCTGAGTGGAAACTTCGAGCGGAGTGGTGCGGGGAACATCGAGTTCGAGAGTGACCCAGAAGCGTTCGGCGGAGCGCTCGCGCACTGCGCGGCCGATAATGAGCGCACCATCCGGGCTGGAGCGGGCAGTGAGCTGAAAACGCGGAGTCGAGACGGCGTTCCAGTTGGAGTTTGCCGGGCCTTCGATACGAAGAAGGTAGCGCACCGAGCCGGTGGCCTGAGTGCGAACGCGCACGTCGCCCATATCCAAAGCGACGCGGACGCGGTCGCCATCGTGAATCGTGACGTTGCCGTTCTGCTCGCTGATCACGCGCCGCGCACTGGAGTCCCCGCTCCAATCGGAGGCTGCCGAACGCATAGCGGAGAACAAAACGAGCAGGGCGGCGAGCGAGAGCAGCAACCCCGCTCGGAGATAGGCAGCGAAATTCCCACGCGGTGGCGCTTGCTGCCGGCGAGGCGTTCGGGATGTGGGAAGGCGGTTCACTGCGTTGCTGCTCTCCTTCCAGGAGGCCGTGCTCACTGGATGTCGCGCGCGGAAATCTGACGAATGGCCGCGTCGCTCTGGAGGCGCACGAATTCGTTGGGGTCTTTGCGCTGGCGGTCGCGCAGGACGCGCACGAGGGCCGCATCAGGAGTCAATTCGCCGCCGGAAGCTGAGTCAAGGTAGGCGCGAAGGGCGCTGATGGCCTCGACGCGGACCCCGGGATTGGCGTCGTGTTCGAGAGCGCGGAGCAGAGCGCGGCGGACTTCGGCCTCCTGCTCCAGACCGCGCAGTGCGTCAATGGCCTTCAGCCGAACGCTGGGATTCGTGTCGTGCAGCATGGCCTGGCAGAGCGCGCGGCGGACGGAGGCGTCAGTGCGGTTGGCACGCAAAAGATCGACGGATTCGAGACGCGCGTCGGGATCGGGCGAGTCCGAAGCCTGGAGGGCAGCGAGCAAAGCGCGGCGGATAGCGCCATCGTCCAGTGTGCCCTGCACGACGACAGGCTGATCGCTGCGCATGCGGATAGCCACGTCTCCACCGGGCAGCCGCTGAATGCCGACGATCGAAGAAGAGTCGAAAGAGGCCGGGGCGACGGATTCGGAGGCCGAATCCACGGGAGCCAGTTGGGGCAGCGTGGTAGTGCGCGAAGCGAACCGGCCAGCGAAAAATCCGAAAAGCACGAGAGCAGCTACGGTCCATGCCGGATGAGCGGTGAGCCAAGCAGCGGGACGAAAGGCGGCCTTCACCTGTTTCCACCAGCGCGCAGAAGCTTCGGCACGATCGAGACTGCGCGAGAGGGAACGGCGGCACTGAGCCACGAGGAGATCGGAGGGCTGTTCGGAGTCGAGCGAGCCGAGTTGTTCGAGCAGGAGGCGTTCGCGCCCGAGCGCGGCGGTGCATGCAGCGCATGCAGCGACGTGGCGCTCGACGGCTTCGCGGTCGTCGGGCTCGAGTTCCTGCCAGACGTAAAGGGCCAGGCGGCGCTCGAATTCGGCGCACGCGGCGAGGGACGGATTGTGTGGCGCGTCCATCAGCGGTAAGCCTCGAGGTTGGAGCGGAGTTTGCGAGTGGCGCGGAAGAGCGAATTCTTTACAGTCTCTTCCGTGGTGCCGAGCATCTCGCCAATGACGCGGAGGCGGAGACCCTGAAAATGTTTCAGCTCGAAAACCATGCGCTCGCGCGGGGAGAGGCGCTCCATGGCGCGAGAGATGCGCTGGCCGAGTTCTTTGCCCATGAGCGCGCGCTCCGGATTGCTGTGCGGCGCGGGGTGGGCCTGGCGGTCGAAGAAATCCTCGTTGGCGGGAGACGTGAGGTTCGTGGGTTCGGGCGCCTGGTCTTCAGGGTGGCTGGAGCGGCGGCGGAGGTGATCGAGACAAACATTAGTGACCACGCGATAGAGCCAGGTGTAGAAGGCGCATTCGAAGCGGAAGCGGTCGAGATTGCGGTACACCTTCAGGAAGGCTTCCTGGTAAAGGTCGTGCGCGTCTTCGGGCCGGCGCGTGATTTGGAGGGCGAGGCGAAGAACGTCCTGGTCGTAACGGCGGACGAGTTCTTCGAAGGCGTCGCGGTCACCACTCTGGGCAGAGCGAATGAGGGCGCTTTCTTCGAGCGTCCTGGCCGCGGGTGCTTGGGCCTCTGCTTCGAATGGCAACGCCGTATCCGGTTGGAGCATAAACTTGGTCGTGGAGCCTGCAGTCCGGCTGGCCGAGAGTGCTACGGAGAAGCCGGATAAGCCCCTCCAGTGTAATTCGACGCGGTTGCAAGCTCCAAGGTGAGCATAGAAAAGACGCGGGAGAGGAAGCAAAGGTTCCGTTGGCGGGAGGATCGGGAGGGACGAATTCTGCTTACCATAAGCTGTTTATTGCCTATTGTTTAGGAAACGGGAGCGGACCAAGCGAATAAGGCCGAAGACGGCTGCGCAGACGACAAAGTCCAAAAGCAGGCCGAGATCAGGTCGAAAGAGTTGATGCTGGAGGCTCGGCGGGAGAGCAGGCGCCGCGGCGAAATAAATGATGTTGCCGAGGAGGACGGCGAGGAAAGATTCGCCGAGGCCGGAGAAGACGGAGCGTCTTTGTGGAGCGAACGACATGGAATAACGCGCCCTCCGAGCTGAAAGACAAGCTTCGAGCTAATCCCGAAGTCTCGGGAGCCGGAACTCGAAACGAGATCGCCAATGAGCAGGCGACTTGAGCGCGGTGACTCTACTGCATCCGGTGTGCACGCGCCAGTGAGCGGGGTGGAATCCCGGGACGCGCGGCGCATGGTGTAAGCTAGCGCCGAAACGCGCGGGGGACGCTCTGCAAACGCCGCCGAGAAGCATCACGCTGGCCACCGAGGTGACGTACCTCAAAGGGGTGGGACCGGCGCGGGCGAGCATGTTGGCCGAACGCGGCATCCTGACGCTGGAAGATTTGCTGCGCTACCTGCCGTTCCGATACGAGGACCGCATCCACTTCACACCGATCCGGGAAATTCGAGGCGGGAGTGTGATTACGGCGAGAGCAGAGGTGGTGCACGGGAGCCTGGGCGGATTCCGCCGGGGGCGCGGAGCCGTGTATTACTTGACCGTGCGCGATGCGACCGGAGTGCTCTACTGCCGATTCTTCCACGGGAATTATCTCGAGGGGCGATTCAAGCCGGGACAGGAAATTGTGCTGCACGGGAAGGCTGACTTTGACGCCTACCGGCCGGGCAAACTCGAAATGATCAACCCGGAGTTTGAGCTGCTGGCCGGGAACGCGGAGGACTCGACGGAAGTTGGGCGGATCGTGCCCATCTATGAAGCGATGGGCGGAATCAGCTCGCGGATGCTGCGAAGAGTGATCCATGCAGCGCTCGGGCAGCTCGCGCCGGCAGTTCCGGATGCGCTGCCCGAGGCAATTCGCGGGCGGTACGGATTTCCTCCGCGACGTGCC
>DASPSB010000412.1:0-3719 GCA_035624135.1 Candidatus Acidiferrales bacterium
TAACGGTTGTGGTGGCTTTCGCAGTATTCGATTTCCGCGGGGGTGAACAGCCGGAACAAAAAGTGATCGCCATAACGGCGGATGGCTTTCTCGATGCGGTCGATTTCCGCGATGTCGATTCCGAGACCGAGAATCATGGAGTCACAGTAGCACAGGCGGCCACGGCATGTGGGGCCGGAGCCCGTGATATTCTGAGCAAAGCGGGCGTATCGGCGGGAGAAGCGACCATGGACGCAAAAACGGGAGCGCAGGAACGATTCGCCAGCGCACGCGAGGGGCTGGTGGCGCTGAGTCACCGCATCCACGGGCAGCCCGAAATCGGCTTCGAGGAGGAGCATGCGTGCGCGTGGCTCTGCGAAACCCTGGCGGACGCCGGGTTCCGCGTGGAAAAGGGCGTTTGCGAGCTTCCCACTGCGTTCCGCGCGCGCGCGGGATCGGGCCCTCTGCACATCGGCATCTGCGCCGAATACGATTCGCTGCCGGGAATCGGCCACGCCTGCGGCCACAACATCATTGCAGCTTCCGCCGTGGGCGCAGCGCTGGCCGCGGCGCGCGTGGCGGACGAGGTGGGTCTGACGGTGAGTGTCATCGGCACGCCGGCGGAAGAGGTGGGCAACGCGAGCGGAAAGATTCTGCTGCTTGAGCGCGGCGGGTTCGACGGCATCCACGCCGCGATGATGGTGCACCCGGCACCGTTCGACATGCTGCGAGCGAAGATCATCGCAGCCTCGATGTTCGAGGTGCACTGCACGGGGAAGGAGTCGCACGCCTCGGCATTTCCGGAGCTGGGAGTGAACGCGGCGGACGCGCTCACCATCGCGCAGACGGCACTGGGGCTGCTGCGGCAGCACATCCGCTCGACGGACCGGATTCACGGCATCGTGACGAGCGGCGGTGTGGCGCCGAACGTTGTGCCGGCGCATACGTCGGCGCGGTACATCATCCGCTCCGAGACGCTCGAGCAGCTTGCGGAACTGCGGCCCCGGGTTTACCGCTGCTTTGAGGCGGGAGCCCTGGCTACCGGAGCCACGCTGGAGATCACCGGCGGAGACAAACCGTACGCGGAGATGCGGCATCACGAGGCCATCGCGGCGCTTTACCGCAAAAACTCAGAGGCGCTGGGACGGACATTTCCGAACCTCGGCGAATGGGAAACGCGGCCGACGGGATCTACCGACATGGGAAACGTGTCGCTGGCCATCCCGTCGATCCATCCGATGATCGAAATCAATTCCCTTCCCGCAGTGAACCACCAGCCGGAATTCGCGGCGCACTGCGTGACGGCGGATGCGGACAAAGCGCTCGAGGACGGCGCAATGGCCATGGCCTGGACGTGCATTGACCTGGCCACGACCGCGGAAGTGCGGGAAAGCCTGATGGCCCGCGGGTAACGATGCTGCGTTGGGAATTCAGCGGGACGTGAAACGAGAGCACACAACTGCGGCTCGACGAAGCGCGCGCCGGCGGGTCGCCGGTCGGGCGCACGGCAACGCAGCGGGTGCAGGCTGGAAGGCCGCGCGTTCAGGACGGCTGACGGTGCTGCGCGCGGCAGCGCTCGACGGATTGCCGTGGGTGGTCCACGGGTTCAGCACGCGGGCGGGGGGCGCGAGCCTGCTTGGCGAATCGCGGGTGCTGAATCTGGGCGCGACGGAATGGGACACTGCGGAAACCGTGGAAGCGAACCGCGCGGCATTCGTGCGCGCGACGGGAGAGGAGCGGGCCACGCTGGTGCGGCTGCGGCAATGCCACACGGACATCATCCATCGCGTGGACGCGGCGCCGCAGGCGCCCGTGCGCGGCGACGCACTGGTGACGCGCACTCCGGGCTTGCTGCTCGCGGTGCAAACGGCGGATTGCGTGCCCATCCTGCTAGCGGACGGGCGGAATCGGGCGGTGGGGGCGGTGCACGCGGGCTGGCGCGGGACGCTGGCGCGCATCGTGGAGAAAACGCTCGGGCGAATGCGCATGGAGTTCAATACGCGCGCGGAGGACGTGGTGGCTACGCTCGGGCCGGCGATTGGCGGCTGCTGCTACGAGGTCGGTTCGGAGGTGGCGCAGGCGTATGCTGCGCAGTTTTCCGAAGCGCGCGAGTGGTTTGAGGGGCCGTTCGAGCGGCTGGCGGGCGGCGATGACCCCGCGCCGTTCCCTTGGCTTTCGATGACGCCGCCGGGGCATGCAGAGCCGGCGCCGCGCGTGCGGCTGGACCTGCTGGCAGCGAACCGGCGCCAGCTGGAGGCGGCGGGAGTGCCGACGAGACAAATTACGTGGAGCTCGCTGTGCACCGCGTGCCGGACCGATCTTCTATTCAGCCACAGGCGCGAGCGGGGGCGGACGGGACGGATGATGGCGGTGATCGGGATCCGCAAGTAGAGTTTGGTAGACGCCCTTCCGCTACGCTCGGGGTGAATGCCCTCGCCGGATACTTACGAAACGCGGGCGGCCCTGCACCATCCGGTGCAGGGCGGAGGGAGAAATCCGCGATGGAAGCTTCGGAGTTTCGTTCCGCGGAGCGCGCGCAGGGCAGCGTGCTCGCACGCGTGGAGAAAATCTGCCTGCTGTGGCTGGCGGCGCGGCTGCCGAGCTGGGTGTCGTCTGACGGACTGACCGCGCTCGGATTGCTTTCCATGCTGGGCGCAGGGCTCTCGTACTGGCTCGCGCGGCGGGACCGCGCGGGCTTGCTGCTGGTGATCGTTTGTCTGGCGGTGAACTGGTTCGGGGACAGCCTGGACGGGACGTTGGCGCGATTCCGCAACCAGCCACGGCCTCGCTACGGATTCTATGTGGATCACGTGGTGGACACGTTTGGAGCGCTCTTTTTGCTCGGCGGGCTGGCGCTTTCGGGTTACATGAGCGTGCTGGTGGCGGCAGGGCTGCTGATCGCTTACTACATTCTTTCCATCGAGGTGTACCTGGCCACGTACACGATCGGAACGTTTCACATGTCGTTCGGCGGGTTCGGGCCAACGGAGCTGAGAATTCTGCTGTCGATCGGCAATCTGGCGCTGTACTTTTATTATCCCGCCGTGCCGTACGTGCACTTCGCGCGCACCGTTTACCTGCTCTTTGACGTAGGGGGAACGATCGCGATGGCGGGAATGCTAATGATGGCGGTTGCGGCGACGGTGAGACACACGGCGCAGCTCTACCGGGCGGAGCCGCTGAAATAACGCTGCGCTGCCTCTCAGGCAACCCGGCAGCGTTGCCTGCCTCAGATCGGACGGTTATACTACGGGTATGAAAACTGCCGTCTCCATTCCCGACGACGTGTTTGAGCGAGCCGAGCGGCTCGCGCGCCGCACCAAGCGATCGAGAAGCCGTCTCTTCAGCGACGCGCTCAGGGAATACCTTGCGCGGCACTCCGACGACGAACTCACCGAGCAGATGAACAGGGCGTGCGAGGCGATTGGAGACACGAAAAATCCTTTCGTTTCTGCAGCAAGCCGTCGCATTCTGGAGAATACCGAGTGGTGATTTCACAGGGCGAGATCTGGTGGGCAGATCTCCCCAGCCCGTCGGGCTCTGGTCCCGGATTTCCGAGGCCGGTCGTAGTCGTCCAGTCCGACGTACTGAACCGGAGCCGCATAGCCACCGTAATCTGTGTCCCCCTGACCAGCAACCTCAAATGGGCTTTGGCCCCGGGCAATGTTCGCCTTTCAGCTCGGGATACCGGCTTATCCAAGGATTCCGTCGCGAATGTGTCCCAGGTCATCAGTCTGGAT
>DASPSB010000428.1:0-3727 GCA_035624135.1 Candidatus Acidiferrales bacterium
GGCCGCAAATTGCCCGCAGTCAAGATCGTGATTGACGACCGGGGACGCTATTGAGGGTTTACGCCGACACGAGTTTTCTGGTTTCCCTGTATATCGAAGACCGGCATTCCCGGGCTGCCGACGAGCGGCTGCGGTCCGGTGCGAGTCTGTGGGCAACGCCGCTTCACGTCGCCGAGTGGAATCATGCAATTGCCCAGCTCGTGTTTCGTGGGCACTTAGCGGCTGCCGAGGCCGAACGTGTGTACCGCCAGTTTGAAAGCGACCGCGGGGCCGGACTCTGGACAACGGTTGATCTGCCGGAAAAGGCCTTCGACCTTTGTGCGGACCTGGCCCGCCGCTATGGGTCGAAGCTGGGCGTTCGGACTCTGGACAGCTTGCACGTTGCCTGTGCCGTGGAGCTGGGGGCGGAACAGTTCTGGACCTTTGATGACCGGCAGCGGAAGCTCGCCAAAGCACTGGGATTGACGGTTCACTGAGGCGAGGCTCTCGGGGAGAATAGGAACGGACCGCGCTAGATGGGACGGTCGGTGAGCTTTTTCTTCTTTCTCTGTTCTTCCTGCTCTTTTTCGTATTCTGCCAGCTCTTCTTCGGTGTAGTAATACTCGTCGCGCGAGGCGAACATGGAGTTGGCCGCTCCGGCTCCCTTGCCCTTCTTCCCTTTGGCCTCGGTGGTGCGCTGCTCGAAGGCGAAGCCGCGCTCGCGGGCCGTCTTGGTGACAAATTGGGCTTGCAGCAGGAGGTCGTTGACCTTTTCCATGAATTCGTTGAACTGATAGGGCTTCATGGCGTAGGGGACGCGCGCCTGTTCGAGCACGGGGATGGCGGTTGGCGCGTCCCCCGGGGTCACGATGAAGAGCACGCGCACGCGAGATTTTCCGTCTTCCACGGGAGGGGCCTGCGCCAGTTCCTTGAGGATTTGAAACAGCGGGCTGGAAAAATCGGCCAGCGTGAGTGTGGCGACAACCAGCGCCCAGGAGCCCTGGGCGAGCTCCTGCAAGCCGGCGTCGGCGTCGCTGAGTATTTTCAGTTTCCAGCCCTCGCCGTCCATCATCATCTGAATCGCGTTTTGCGATTCGGAGTCTTCTTCCAGCACGAGGATGTTGATTTCTTTGGCCACGGCCGAGCCCGCCTGGGGCGAGAAACAGTATACGCCAGGGGCCGCGCTATGCAGCCAGTGCTCGCCGCGCGGTAGTGGGTTAGTTTGCCGCCGGTCTGGGTCAGGGCCTTGAAATGGTTCCCTATCACGATGAAACCGTGGCCCTAGAGCGTTTGCACAGGCAGGTCCCGAAGTTTCGGGAGCCTGTGCCACACGGCAAACTAACTCGCTACGCATTGCGCTGGCCACGGTGCGCCGAGCCCGGCGGCCAGGCGGCTCCTGGCGAATGCAAAGCGAAAAATAGTTGTTGACATGGCGAATGAAAAGCGAATATCATGCACGAATCGCGAGGCGGGCTTTGGCCACTCAATCCACACTTCGTTCCGGGCCCCCGGCGTATGGTTCCTCGGTTGAAAGGCGCACGGGCAAGAGTGCCCGTGCCACTAAAAGCGAGGACCTACGCCGCCGGACGAAGCTGGTAACCTCCTCACTCTTCCCTGACCCCAGGGACGGCCAGCCCGCAGCAACGGAGGGCGTCCCCACGCCCCCTCGGGGCCTGTGCCCGAGCGGGGACGCCACGACCCCGGTCAGCGGGATCGCTCGCCTCGCAGCCTCCTCTCCACTGGTGGACGAAAAGCGGCAGACGGAGTATTACCTGCTGCCGGTGAAATCGCTGCTCAACCGCTGCACCTCAGAGCGCGTGCCGTTTCCCTGGACGGTGAATCCCTATCGCGGATGCGAATTCGGCTGCAGCTACTGCTACGCGCGGTACACACACGAATACATGGAACTGGAGCCCGAGGATTTCGAACGGAAGATTTACGTGAAGGACGCAGCCGGGGCGCTGGCCAGGCGCGAGCTGTCCGGCCGCGGCGGGACGTCGATGCGCGGGCAGCACATCGCCATCGGAACGGCTACCGATCCCTACCAGCC
Source organism: Candidatus Acidiferrales bacterium (assembly GCA_035624135.1). GTDB lineage: Bacteria > Acidobacteriota > Terriglobia > Acidiferrales > UBA7541 > JOPF136. The sequence goes on from DASPSB010000428.1 coordinate 2,030, forward strand.
CGCGGAGGAAGAGTTCGGCACGACGCGCACGGTGCTGGAGGCCATGGCCGAGCGCGAGGGACTGAGCGTGTCCATCATTACGAAATCGAACCGCGTGCTGCGAGACGCGGACGTGATCCGGCGGATCAGCGAGAAATCGGAAATATCGGTGAATGTCACGGTTACAACATTGAACCAGCGGCTGGCGCGGCGGCTGGAGCCGCGGGCGCCGCGTCCCGACCTGCGGCTGGCGGCGGTGACGAAGCTGCGCGAGGCGGGCATCGCCGCGGGCGTGTTTGTGATGCCGGTTTTGCCGGGAATCACGGACCGGGAATCCGACCTCGATGCGCTGGCGCGAGCGGCGCGCGATGCGGGAGCGCAATGGCTGGCGGCCAACGTGCTGTTCCTGATGCCGGCGTCGCTGAAAGTTTTTCTACCGTTTGTCGAGAAAGAATTTCCCCGATTGGCGCGGCGCTACCGCGAATGGTACACGCGCAATGCGTACGCGCCGGAAGAGTATCGGAAGAAAATCTCCGCGCAATTTGCGGCTCTGCGCGCCAAATATGGGATGGGCAGCCGGCCTTACGTGGAGACCGAGGGAAAATCGCAGCCGTCGCAGCTCGGGTTGAACTGGATCGCGGCCTAGAACGGGAACGGCGAAACTCGAAATTTGAAACTCGAAACTCGGTCGGAAAACTCCAACCGACGAGTCTCTGCTCGATTTTCGTCCCGAAGCGCCGGGACTCGAGTTTCGAATTTCGCCTTTCCTGCTTCTAGGGAACGATGATGCGCGGCGCTTCCTTTTCGGCTGCGGCCACCTGGGGAAACTGGGCGCGCAGAAAATCGAGAAAGGCGCGGCAGCGCGGCCGACCATTGGAGCGGACGCGCAGTACGCGCGCCAGAAATACGGTGATATAGAGCACATCGCTTTCTTTCGTGACGGGAAGCGCGGCGCGCGCGAGCTGTTCCTTCTTCAACTCCTCAATCGTCTGGCGGAGCCTGCCATAAAGTTCGCGTGCCGGACCGCCTTCGGGCGGCTTTTCGTAATACAAGCCGGAAGTGAGCGTGCGATAGGTCTCCGCGAGCGCCTGGAGCGCAACGGCGACGTCGGGATCGGCGAGCCGCGGCGCCTCCGCGGCGAAGGCGAGGATCGTGGTGCCCATGGCGGCCAGGAGCGGCCGATTCAAATCGAGCACGCCTGTGGGCAACTCGACGCCGTGGAAGGGAATTTCCGCGGGCGGGATGGGGACGCGGTGCTGCTCCTCCTGCTCGCGCGCGCGGAGGAGGTAGATGCAGTCGTGCGGGCAGTCGAGCGTCACTTCCCGCTCGGTACCGCAGCAAATGGAGCAAATGGTTTCGCCGCGCGCGGGACAATAGCGCACGGGCTTGCGCCGCTGGCAGATGGGACAATTCATCGCGAGCGTACGCGCCCGGCGGGCGGCTCCAGGCCGTGGAAGCGTGCGGCTGGGCCACGCCTGCCTGCGACAGGCAGGCTCACGGGCTGTGCTTCGGCGTGGCCCTGGTGAGCAGGGAGAGCAGGAGTTGGGAGCCTTCGGTCGGCTGCGCTTTGCCCCGGCGCACAACGTCCATGGCCGTGTATTCGCGGCCGTACAGGGCCTTGTTGGCGTCGACATCCTCTTCCAGGTTGGCGCCTTCCAGCGAAACGCCGGCGAAGACGCCGCGGGCGCGCGAGTAGGAGAGAACCTCGGCCTGCATCAT
>DASPSB010000432.1:0-14066 GCA_035624135.1 Candidatus Acidiferrales bacterium
GGAAACGCGCATTGCGCGAAGCGCGGATGAGGCGGCGGAGGCGGCATCACAAATCGGCTATCCCGCGGTGGTGAAGCTGCATTCGGAAACGGTGACGCACAAGACGGACGTCGGCGGGGTGAAGCTGAATCTGGCAGACGCGGATGCGGTCCGGAAGGCGTTTGCACAGATCCAGTCGTCGGTGGAGGCGAAAGCGGGCCCGGGCCATTTTCTGGGCGTGACGGTGCAGCCCATGTCGCGGGCGACGGGCTACGAACTGATTCTGGGAAGCACCACGGACGCGCAGTTCGGGCCGGTGATCGTGTTCGGGTCGGGCGGGGAGTTCGTGGAGGTGTACCGCGACCGGGCGCTGGCGCTGCCGCCGCTGAACTCGACGCTGGCGCAGCGGATGATGGAGCAGACGAAAATTTTCCGCGCGTTCCGGGGAGTGCGCGGGCGGCGGCCGGTGGATCTGGCGGCGCTGGAGCTGGCGCTGATTCGTTTTTCGCGGCTCGTGGTGGAGAATCCGGTAATTCAGGAATCGGATGTGAACCCGCTGGTTGCGGGGCCGGAATCGGTTCTGGCGCTCGATGCGCGATTCGGGCTGCACCCCAAGGACGTGGCGGACGCAGACCTGCCGAAGCCGGCCATCCGGCCGTACCCAATTCAGTATGTCTCGCCGTGGGTGACGAAAACGGGCACGGCGGTGGTGATTCGTCCGATCCGGCCGGAGGACGAAACGCTGATGCCGGATTTTCACAAAGCCATTTCGGAACGCAGCGTCTATTTCCGGTATTTCCATGCTGCGAAGCTGGACCAGCGCGTGGCGCACGAGCGGCTGATCAGCATGTGTTTTCTGGACTATGACCGCGAGATGGCGTTGCTGGCCGAGCGCACGGATCCGGCCACGGGCAAGCATGAAATCCTGGGGATCGGGCGGATGAGCAAACTGCACGGGACAAATTCGGCCGAGGTGGCGCTGATCGTGCGCGACCAGGTGCAGCGCCAGGGAATCGGAATCGAGATCGTGCGGCGGCTGATCCAGGTGGCCCGGGACGAGCATCTCAGCACGCTGGTGGCGTACATGCTGCAGGAAAATATCGAAATGCAGGGTCTGCTGCGAAGAGCAGGTTTTCACATCACGGGGTCGGAGGACCCCGCCATTCTGCTGGCGACGCTGGCATTGGGATAGTTGATTGATCTCCACAGGAAACGCCAAGCCCGAGCGCGGCTGCGAGCCTGCGGGGTGTTTTGAGCCAGATGAGCGGGGGACAGGCTAAAAGCCTGTCCTACAGGGCAGCCGCTTGCGAATCCGGGGTGCGGGGACGATAATCCGCTTCGCTGTTTCCGGCCTTTGGCAATTCCTTTCGCGGAATGCACGGAAAAACTGAGGAGAGGAGACGGGAAGATGAGAATGCGAAACGCCGTGTTGCTAGCAAGTGCTGTGGTGCTCGCGCTGTGCGTGAGCGGGGCGCGGGCGCAAATGCCGAATCCCTATGGCGCGCCGATCAGCCTGGAGAATGCGAAGAAGGCCGCCGCGCCGGCAGTGGCCGAAGCAGCGAAGAACAACTGGACGATGGCGGTGGCCATTGTGGATCCCAGCGGCACGCTGATCTATTACGAAAAGATGGACGGGACGCAGAATGGGAGCGCGCACATCGCCATTGAAAAGGCGCGCACGGCGGCTCTTTTCAAGCGGCCCACGAAGGTGATTCAGGATGCGATTGCCGCAGGAGGCGAAGGCTTGCGCTTTCTGAGGCTGGAGGGGGCGACGCCGATCGAAGGAGGCATCCCGCTGGTGATGGACGGCAAAATCGTGGGCGCGATCGGGGTTTCCGGCGGAACGAGCGCGCAGGACGGGCAGTGCGCGCGGGCGGGCGCGGACGCAGTGAAATAGGCCCGGCGAGTGGCGCATTTGTGCGGATGCACGATTTGTAGGCGGATTCCGCGACCCGGGGATTTGCGCGACGATTGCGGCTCGCGCAACGTCCTGTGACAGCGGTCACTGAAACGGGGCGCGGACTGATAGGATTCTCAGGGGTTAAGGCCAGCCGAACGGGGCGGAGCCCGCGCGGCTGGAACAGCTACACTCGATCCGCAAGCACAGCGAAGGCAGTTTCGGGCGGCGGTGCGCGCTCGGGAGGGCGTGGCGCATTGCTGCGACAAATTTGAGCGCGGCAAGAGACGGAAGAGTGCCGGGAGGGGATATGCAGAAGGAATTGGGGATGGGAAGGGCGGCAGCCGGAGCGCTGCTGGCGCTGGCATTTTTCGGGGTTTCCGTGGCACGCGCCACTACGCCAGCGAGCATGGACGTGCGCGAACTGACGCGGCAGGCGACTTATGTGGCGCGAGCGCGGTGCGTGAATGTCCTGAGCACGATGGAAATGGGAATGGTGTGGACGTTGAACACGTTTGAAGTGACCGAGTCATGGAAGGGCGAGCCGCCGCCGCGATTCACGGTGCGGCTGCCCGGTGGCGAGGCTGGAGGGCAGCGGATGACGGTTGAAGGAGCGCCGCGGTTCACCGAGGGTGAAGAGGTGGTGTTGTTCGTCACCGAGGACCGGGGACGGCAGATGAACATTGTGGGCTGGGCGCAGGGAACCTTCCGGATCCGGAAGAGCCGGCGCACGGGGATCGAAAAAGCCATTCAGGATACAGCGACAGGACAAGCAGCGAGCGTGCACTCCGGTGCAAGCGCGGAGGATGAGCGGAAGAGAATTCCGCTGGGGACGCTGCGAGGGATGGTAGAACAAGCAAAGCAGTAGTCGGGGCGAAAGGGCTCTTCGCCCGCCAGCGCAGGCGGGCTGCGATCGCGACAGAATGCATGGTCAAGACTGCGATGACCACGGGCAGCGCTGAAGCGGACAGTCAAACAATCAGGAACGTGCGAGTTTCGTTGCTGTAAAAGGAGGCCAGGCTGGCCGTCTTGCGCTTGGGAGGCACCGGCCAGCCTGGTGTGAGGGCGCGGAGCGCCGAATTTATCGACGCGCCGCGGAGAGCTGTTTCAAAGGCTCGCTGACGGGGAGCTCCGGCCAACGGCGCTCGACCACAACGCCAGCATCTGCCCGAAAGCTCAACGTGTAAGTCTGGACGCACGACTCACACAGCCAGTAATGCTTGGCCGCGGCCGAAGCCTCCGTGTTTTCGGCCGCAGTCGCCTTTGTGGAATCGGAGAGCTCGCCGGGGATGAAACGATAAAACCTGCCCCCGGCGAGCCAATGAAAAGCAACGGTGCACGCGGGATTCGCGCACTTGGGATGAAGCTTGCCGAACAGGGGTTCGCCAATCACAGGCCCCGCGCCGGCGGCAGGCACCTCGGCGGCGGGAGCGGTCCGCTTGTTGCGTTCCTCGGTCAATTTGGCGACGGTGTCGCGCAGCCATTTCTCATAAATCTGGCCGATTTCCCTGGGCTCGGCCTGACGATAGAGCGAATCGAGTGTCTGGCCCGCCGCATCGAGCGGGATGTGACGACAGGGAATCGTCTGGTTGCGCTGATCGGGGGGAACAAGACCCATAAGCACGCATTCGTTGCAGGGGCCGGGAGTATCTTTTGAGTCATAATTCATGCAGGTGGGCGAATCCTCGAAAATAAAGTTCATTTTGCGGGGCTCGCGAGGCGAAGGGTTGTAGCCGCCCTTTTCCACGAAATCGAGCTCGAACTTCAGGACATCGAGCAAGTCCCGTTCGTCTTTTTGCATAATCGCCTCCCAGGCAGGCGCAGTTTGCATCGCACGGGGGTGGGGGCGCTGTGACGCCGGTCACGTCTTGGGGTGCGGTCCGTCACGGGAAGTTGACGCTGACTCGTGTGACGCTAGGCCGACACGCAGGAAACCGGCTGGCGGGGCTTTCGGGAAGGAGCGCAACATGCCTCAGCGGATGTTAGTCATCCCAAGGGTGAAGCGACGTATAATTCTTCGTGGTGGTGAGGCCATGAAAACGCCATATGGGCTCAAGGTGATCGATAATTGTTTGAACTGCCCGGTGCATACCCAGAGACTGTTCTGCAATCTTCCACCTTCCGCGCTCGCAGACCTGGATTCCATTTCGTCTTCAGCCACATATCCACGCGGGGCGGTGCTGTTTGTGGAGGGCCAGGAGCCTCGGGGAGTGTTTATCGTCTGCAACGGGCGGGTGAAACTCACGGCGACGGCGGCGGACGGCAAATCAGTGATCGTGAGAGTGGCGGAGGCCGGCGAAATTGTGGGGTTGCCGGGGACAATCTCCGGCCAGCGTTACGAGCTGACAGCGGAGGCGCTGGAACCGATCCAGGCCAACTTCGTTTCGCGCAAGGACTTCCTGCAATTTTTGCGGGACCACGGCGACGCGGCGCTGAAAGTGGCGGAGATGCTCAGCCTGATCTACCACGAGATGACGCAGGAAGTGCGTTATCTGGGGCTGGCACATTCGGCGGCGGAAAAGCTGGCCCGGTTCCTGCTGGACCTGCAGCCGGTTCCCGGGAAGGACGCGAGCGGGCCCGTACGCGCGACGCTGACCCTGACCCACGAGGAGATCGCCGGGATGATCGGCTGCTCGCGGGAAACGGTGACCCGGCTCTTCGCGAGCTTCAAGAAGAACCAACTCGTCGAGGTGCACGGCGCGAGCGTGATTTTGAAGAACAAGGCCGGACTCGAAGACTTGGTGGAACGATAGATTGATTTCCGGCCGATGCGGTTAGCGAGATTGCGAGCTGCAAGACCGCAACCGCCGCGCTGGACTTGAAAGCGCGGGGGCAGGATTCCGTCTCAGCAGATCACACAAGCTTCTTTGGGCAGGCTGTTTTCCACATTGAAGTAACATTCTCCAGCGGAAAGCCGATAGTATGGGCAGGGCGCGAGTCACCCGGGTTTGTGACGCACGTCACCGCCCGGGCGGGGGCCAATATCGATACTAGCGCGCCATGTGCGCTCGTCGCGGTGGGGCCCCCGCGCGCGGGTCGATCTCCGGCGGGGGAAGGGGATGAGCATACCTTCAAGGTTGGATGGATTGCCTCGGCCGTCTTTCTTTTTCGCATGCCTGGTGGCGTCCGCATTGACATGCTCGGCAGTCGCGGCGCAGCAAAAAGCAGCGCCTGCGCCGGCGGAAGGTTCCGAGTATGTGGGAGCGGAGACGTGCAAGACCTGCCATGAAGACATGCCCTCGAAGGGCTTCTACAAAACCTTCGAAGAGTCGCGGCACTTCGTCACCACACTGGACACCAGGCGAGGGGCGGAGTACCACGGCTGCGAAGCGTGCCACGGGCCGGGCAAAGCGCACGTGGACGGTGGCGGCGACAAGACCAAGATTTTCAGCTTCAAGAACGCGTCGGCGAAAGACATCAGCGAGCGCTGCCTGAAGTGCCACGAGTACGGCGAGGAGCACGCCAATTTCAGCCGTTCGGTGCACGTGCAGAACAACGTGAGCTGCGTGGATTGCCACTCGCCGCACCATCCCAAGGAAACACAATTCCTGATGAGGCAGGCGCAACCGCAGCTCTGCTACGGGTGCCATACGGAAATGAAGCAGCTCTTTACGCGGACGTTCCACCACCGTGTGAACGAAGGGCTGGTGCGCTGCACGGACTGCCATAACCCTCACGGGGGGTCGCTAACGCGGCAGTTGCGTTCGACAGCGGCGCAGGACGTGGTGTGCTTCAAGTGCCACTCGGACAAGGCCGGGCCGTTCGTCTTCGAGCACCAGGCGGTGAAGATCGAGGGCTGCACCTCGTGCCACCTGCCGCACGGCTCTTCGAATCCGCACCTGCTCAAGCGCAGCCAGATGAACCTGCTGTGCCTGGAATGCCATTCGTTCACGGTGGACGCTACGGTTCCGACGGTGCCGACATTCCACAACCAATCGCAAAAATATCAGGCCTGCACGCTCTGCCACGTGGCCATCCATGGCTCGAACAGCAACGCGTATTTCTTCAAGCCATAGAGAGGGGGAAAAGGCGATGGGCAGAACATCGATGAAACCGAACAGACGCACCACCCAGGCGGGCTTGTGGCTGCGGGCGATTGCGCTGGCCGCGCTGGTCTGCGGCTGGCTGCCGGGCGCGCGGGCGCAGCAGGACCCCTCGCAGGATCCCCAGCAGGACAACGGCCAGGAATACGAGGGGATCAACGGGACGAAATACAACATCAAGCAGTCGATTGAAATCGGGGGGCGTATTGACAGCATTTCGGGCGACGGGGACGACTACAAGACGTTCGTGAACCTGCAGCAGGGAATGCGGTTGCTGAGCTTTACGACGGAGATGAGAGCGCTGGACAACAAGGGCGACCTGTTCGACCGGCTGTATTTGAACAGCTTCGGCTATGGAGGAGATCCCAACGACGTGACGCGTCTGCGCGTAACGAAGTACAAGTGGTACGACTTCGACGTGCAGTTGCGGCGCGACGAATATTTCTGGGACTACTCGCTGCTGGCGAATCCGCTGAACCCCACGACGGGATTCGCGAACGGGCCGGCGGGATTCGGGCCTTTGGCAACATCCATATGCACCGGATGCGTGCTGGGGGATTCGCCGCACCTGTTCGACACGCGGCGCTACCTGAGCGATTACAACCTAGTGTTCCTGCCGCAATCGAGAGTGCGGTTCCGGTTCGGATATTCGCGGAACATCGACGAGGGCCCGTCGTTCACCACGCTGCACCAGGGAACGGAGCAGGTGCTGTTCCAGGACGTGAAGACCACGGTGAATACGTACCGGATGGGAGTGGATTACCGGGTGCTGCCGCGGACGAACATCAGCTACGACGAAATCTGGTACGACTACAAGGGGGATACGGGAGCGACGGACCAACTGCAGCAGCCCAACTTCCGGCCAAACTACGGGCTGCCTTTGGACCTGTTCCAGCTTTCAAACGGGGAGCCAGTGGACCTGGGCGCTTCGTTCAATTCCACGGCGAGCCAGCCTTGCGGGGGAACGTTTCTGGCCACGGGCGCAGTGAACCCGACGTGCAGCGCGTTTCTAAGTTATCTGAGGCACGGACGCGTGCGCACGAAGACGCCGACCGAGCAGGTGAGCCTGCAATCGAGCTACTGGAAAAACGTGGAAGTATCCGCACGGTTCGGGTACACGGCAGGAAGCGCAGACGAGTTCGGCTACGTGGAAGACTTGCTGGGACGCGAGTCGCGATCGAACCTGTTCAATTCGCAGACGCAAGGAACCGTGAACGGAGAGCGGGTGGCCTCGAGCGCGGATTTCGGGCTGACCTGGCACATCACGAATGCGCTGAGCTTTCTCGACTCCTATCGCTTTTCGACGTTCCACAACCCCATGCAATTCAGCTTCAACGACTGCTCGTTCTTCTCCACGAATCTGCTCACCGCGCCCAACGTATTCACGCCAACGAGTCCCCTCCCGGTGCTTTGCACGCCCCAGTCCACATCGGCAGCGGGCACGCCGGTCCACACAACCAGCGCAGAACCGGACCTGGCCATCGACGTTGACGGCGGTTTTTTGAAGCAGGCGGAAAACACGAACCTGGCGGAGTTGGATTACCAGGTGTCCTCGAAGTTCGGGGCGCGGGCGGGCTTCCGGTACCGTCACCGGGAAATCGACGACAAATCATTCGCGGACAACATGGAGTTCTATTTCCCCTCGAACGCAAACCGCGGGGACTGCGCGCTGGTGATGGGAATGCTGCCTGCGGGATGCACGCCGATCGGCGGAGGGGCGTTCGAGTTCGTCACTCCGGTGATCAACTTCAACCCGGGACAGGTGCTGATCAACGAATATTCGGGGCTGTTCGGCGTGTGGGCGAGGCCGGTGCAGAACTGGCGGATCAGCTTCGATACCGAGCTGATGAGCGCCGACAACGTGTTCACGCGCATCAGTCCGCGGCAGTGGCAGGAATACCGGGTGCGTTCGGTGTACAAACCGGTGAACTGGGTGAACATCAGCGGGACGGTGCGCATCTGGGAAGGGCGCGACAACGTGACCCAGATCGACAACCTGCAGCACGACCGGTCCTACGGAATCTCGGTGATGCTGCAGCCCAACGACAAATGGGCGCTCGATTTCACGTACGACTACAACGACGTCTTCTCGCAAATCCTGGTGTGCTACCCGGGGACGCCATCGGGGCCGGGAATCAACAAGTGCGTGAACGTGGCCGGACTGGTGGAGCAGCTTTCGGTGTACAAAAACGATTCGAATTACGGCGGGTTCGACCTGATGTGGAAACCGCTACGGCCGCTGACGACGCACCTGGGAGGAAACTTCACGGGGAATAGCGGGAGCGCGCTCTTCCTGAACCCGAATCAGGAGCCGGGGCCGCTCAATTCCAAGTGGCTGTGCCCGACCGGCGGGCTCGACTATGCCTTCACGAAACGGTGGACGGGCCGCGCATTCTGGAACTATTACGGCTACCATGAAGATTTCACCGCGGTGCCGCAAGACATTTACGCGCCGCGAAATTTCCGTGGCAACACGGTGACGCTTTCGGCCCGCTATGCGTTCTGAGCGGCGCCGGGATTCATGCAATGCAATAGCACGTGAACTTAAAATCTGAGGAGGCTGCGATGAAGCTTGGGCTGATGAGAATTGCCGTAGTGGTGTTTCTGGTGTTTGCTATGCTGATGCTGGTGGTTCCGGCGGGAAGGGCTGATGACACCGCGGCAGTGTATCAATCCAAATGCAAGATGTGTCATGGCGACGACGGAAGCGGCAACACACCGACCGGGAAGGCCATGAAGGTGACGGACCTGCGCTCCGAGGAAGTGCAGAAGAAGACGGATGCGCAACTGATTGAGACCACTACGAACGGCAAGAACAAGATGCCGGCGTTCAAGGGCAAGCTCACCGACGCGCAGATCAAGGACCTGGTGAAGTACGTCCGGGATCTGGCGAAGAAGAAGTAGCGGCCGAGTCAGCGCCGCGCGAGGGCTTTCCAGCAGCCCACTATTTCCGCCCCGATGCCCGGCCTGCTCAGTTCCGGAGGCCCGGCAGCGTGCCCGTCCGCCTGATGGCGGCGGGCGCGGGACATGAGGATCTAAATGAATAATCAGGAATCTGCTCCTGCGGAAGCGCCGCGGCGGCGCATGATCGAGGTGCTGCTGGGAGGCGGGCTGTTCGCCTCATTTGTGTCCTTTGTCTATCCGGTGATCCGCTACCTGATCCCGCCGCGCGTGGCCGACCTGGGCGGGGACGAGGTGGTGGCAGCAAAGGTGGGGGATATGAAGCCGAACGGCTCGCGGATTTTCCGGTTCGGCACGCGTCCCGCGCTGCTGCTGATGACCGCCGAGGGAGAATACCGCGCTCTCTCCGCCGTGTGCACGCATCTGAGCTGCACGGTGCAATACCGCAGCGACCTGCGGCAGATCTGGTGCGCTTGCCACAACGGACTGTACGATCTGGCGGGGCGGAACGTGAGCGGGCCGCCGCCTCGCCCGCTGGAGGTTTTCCAGGTGCACGTGCGGGGAGACGAAATCGTGGTGAGCCGGAAGCGGGAGGGCTGAAGTGAGTCTGTTCTCCACGGCGCGGGAATGGCTGGACGAGCGGTTCCATTGGGCCGAACTGATCGCCCCGCTGGAGAAAAAGGCGGTACCGCTGCACAAACTCTCGCCCTGGTACTTCCTCGGCGGGATCACGCTGTTCCTGTTCATGATTCAGGTCTGTACGGGGATTCTGCTGCTGCTCTACTACCGGCCGGGATCGAACGAGGCGTTTGAGAGCGTGCAGTACATCATGACGCGGGTGCAGTTCGGGTGGCTGGTGCGGTCGATTCATTCCTGGGCGGCGAACCTGATGATTCTTTCGGCGTTCGCACACATGTTCAGCGTGGTGTTCCTGCGCGCGTACCGCAAACCGCGGGAGCTGACCTGGGTTTCGGGGATGCTGTTGCTGTTCCTGGCGATGGGATTCGGGTTCAGCGGATACCTGCTGCCATGGAACACTCTGGCGTTCTTCGCCACGAAGGTAGGAACGGAAATCACGGGGCAGGTGCCGGTCGTCGGGCATGCGCTGATGGTGTTTCTGCGGGGCGGAGAAGATGTGACCGGGGCGACGCTCACGCGCTTTTTCGGATTTCACGTGGCCGTGCTGCCGGGAGTGACGGTGCTGCTGGTGCTGATTCACCTTGCGCTGGTGCAGTACTTCGGGATCAGCGTGCCTCCGGGGGTGGAGAAGCGCTGGGAGGAGCATCCGGCCGAGGCGCGGCAGATGAAGTTTTTGCCCAACTTCTTTTTGCGCGAGCTGATGGCCTGGTACATCGCATTGGGAGTGCTGGGGGCGCTGGCTGCGATCTGGCCGTGGGAACTGGGAAGCAAGGCGGACCCGTTTGCGCCCGCGCCGGCGGGGATACGGCCGGAGTGGTATTTCATGTTCATGTTCCAGACGCTAAAGAAGATTCCTGCGAAGGTGTGGTTTGTGGATGGCGAGGTGGTGGGGATTCTGGTGTTCGGCGCCGCGGCAGTGGTGTGGCTGCTGCTTCCCTTTTTCGACCAGGCGGGCAAGGGGCGGGGCCGGCGATTCATCATGGGCGCAGGCGTTTTTGCGCTGAGTTACATCCTGGCGATGACGGCTTATGGATATCTGGCGAAATAGGGCGCGGCTCCTGGCGTTGTGCGTGCCGCTCGCAGGGCTGCTCAGCGGCCTGCCGGCTTTTGCGCAGGGGCAGAATACGTGTCTGGATTGCCATGGATCGCTCGATCCTCCTCTTCAGGTAACGCCGGACCAGTTCGCGCGCGATATTCACGCGCAGAAGGGACTGACGTGCGCCGGCTGCCATGGGGGAGATCCCACGCGGATGGACCCGGACGCAATGAGCAAAAAGGCGGGCTTCCGCGGGAAGGTGGAGCGGAAACAGATTCCCGAACTGTGCGGGCGCTGTCACGCCGATGCTGAATTCATGCGGAAGTACAACCCTTCGCTGAGGACGGACCAACTGGCGCAGTACAAGACGAGCGTGCACGGGCAACGGCTGGCGCACGGCGACACGAAGGTGGCGGTGTGCATCGACTGCCACAGCGTGCACGGCATCCGTCCGGCGAGCGATACGCGGTCCACGGTGAACCCTTTGAACGTGGCGCAGACGTGCTCGCGCTGCCACTCGAACGCAGAGTACATGAAAGAATACAAGATTCCGACGGACCAGTTCGCGAAGTACAGCGTGAGCGTGCACCACGAAGCGATGGCGGTGCGGGGCGACCTGAGCGCGCCGACGTGCACGACGTGCCACGGAAATCATGGAGCGGCGCCGCCGGGCGTCGGCTCGGTGAGAAATGTGTGCGCCACGTGCCATGTGTTCCAGGCGCAGATGTTCGAGAAGAGCACGCACAAGGCGGCGTTCGAGAAGGAGGGGCTGCCCGGCTGCGTGGTGTGCCACAGCAACCACGGAATCGCTCGCCCGACCGACGCGATGCTCGGAACGGGGTCCGGGGCGGTGTGCTTGCGGTGCCACAAAACAGGAGACCGCTGCGACCTCGCCCGGGCGGGCATCCTCGACAGTCTGGCGCATCTGGACGGGGCTATCAAGGAAGCCGACCAGGAGCTGGCGGTGGCGGAATCGTCGGGGATGGAAGTGAGCCAAGCGCGGCTGAACCAGGACCAGGCGCGGGACGCGCTGACCAAAGCGCGCGTGACGATCCACAGTTTTCGCAAGGAACTGTTGGACCAGGATATTCAGGCGGGACTGAAGATCACGGCGGCGGATCTGCAGGCGGGCAAGGACGCGCTGCGCGAACGGGACTACCGGCGGATGGGACTGGGCGTCTCCGTGATTGCGATACTCATTGTGCTGGCGGGGCTGCGCGCGTATATCCGCATGATCGAACAGAATCCAAAATCCTCAGCGGCGAAGCCGTCGTAAAATGCGCCCCTGGGCCCAAGGTCCTACTGCGTGAAAGCTCCCGGCACACTACGGCGGTGGATACGGCCGATCTTCTTCCTGTCGCAGAACCCCATATCGCTCGCGGGCGTGATACTCACGACGAGTTCAGCCATCACGCTGATCGCGTTCTGGTTCTACTTCGTCTTCCTGCCAGGCCCGCCGCACCCCTACCTGGGAATCCTGATCTTTCTCACGCTGCCGGCCGTGTTTGTTGTCGGACTGCTGCTCATCCCGGCGGGAATGTGGCTACAGCGGCGGAGGATGCTGGCGCGGGGGGAAACCCTGCGGGAATACCCGCAGGTGGACTTCAGCCATGCGGTGGTGCGGCGGGGATTCTGGTTTGTGTGCGCGGCAACGTTTACCAACTTCGTGGTTCTGGGGACGGCCTCGTACAAGAGCGTCAATTTCATGGATTCCACGGAATTCTGCGGGCAGACCTGCCACACGGTGATGACGCCGGAATTTACGGCGTACCAGAACTCGCCGCACTCGCGGGTGGAATGCGTGGCCTGCCATATTGGGGCCGGCGCTTCGTGGTTCGTGCGCTCAAAGCTGAGCGGTACGCGGCAGCTCTTTGCCGTGGCGTTCCATACGTATTCGCGGCCCATTCCTTCGCCGGTGAAGTACCTGCGGCCGGCGCGGGAGACGTGCGAGCAGTGCCACTGGCCGCAGCGCTTCACCGGGGACAAATTCGTGGTGAAGCAGAAATTCCAGGATGACGAGAAAAACACAAAGGTCACGACCGTGCTGCTGCTGAAAGTGGGCGGGGTGACCTGGCAGGGGCGCGAAGGCATTCACGGCCGGCATCTGGAGACGGCATCGCGCATTCATTACATTTCGACCGATCCGGAACGCACGATCATCCCCGTCGTGGAATACGTCAACGACAGCGGGAAGACGATTACGTTCGTTTCCACCGACATCAAAACGACTCCGGAGCAACTGGCCAAAGGCGAACGCCGCGAGATGGACTGCGTGGATTGCCACAACCGCCCGACGCACTCATTTGACTTGCCGGAGGGCGGCGTAGACAAGCAGATGGCGAGCGGACGGATCAGCCCGGAACTGCCGTTCATGAAAAAGGAGGCGGTGGAGCTGCTGAAGGCGACTTATCCGGACCGGGATACCGCGAGGCTGAACATCGTCCGCGGTCTCGATGATTTTTACCGCACCAGCTATCCGCAGGTGTATGCCACGCGGCGCGCGCTCATCCAGCAGTCGGCGGAAGAACTGGCCGCGATTTATTTGCGGAACGTGTTTCCGGAAATGCGGGTGACCTGGGGTACCCATCCGAACAATATCGGGCACATGGATTCACCGGGATGCTTCCGCTGTCACGATGGGAGCCATACAAGCGCGGACGGGCAGACGATTCCCAACGACTGCTCCACCTGCCATTCACTGCTGGCTATGGAAGAGCCGAACCCCAAGATTTTGACGGATCTGGGGATGCAGCCCCCCGTGCCGTGAAGTTGATTGGAGAGGGTTAGAGAGACGCCGGCCGTCGGCCCGCCGCTTGTTCCAGCTTCAGACGGTCCCGACCGCCGCGCACTCCAGCGTGATTCTTGTCACAAAGACGAGTGCGGTCAAGCACAGCCGCTGGCGCTGAGATTTGAAAGCCTATGGTTTACGCGCATTGTGTGGCTTGATGCTATGAGGACCCGCGCCGAACTGGAAGTCCGAGAAGTTTCCGCACCACTCGTTTCTTCACGCTCAGCGTGGTTCGCCGCGGTTTTCCTGTTTGTTTTCATATTGTTTCCGCAAGCGGCGGAGGCAGCGGACGATCCGGCCAATTCCGATTGCCTGGCCTGCCATAGCGACAAGACGATGACCACGAAACGGGCGGGGCGAACCGTTTCGCTGTTTGTGGATGAAAAGAAATTCAACAACTCGGTCCACGGTCCGCTTTCCTGCATCAACTGCCATGCAGACCTGGCCGGCAAGGAACTGCCGCATTCGACCCCGGTGGCCAAAGTGAATTGCGGCACCTGTCACAGCGGGGAAGCAGAGCAGCATGCACGGTCGCTGCACGGCAAAGCCCTGGCCCGGGGAGATCCGCTGGCGCCACGATGCGTGAACTGCCACGGAAATCACGACATTGTGCCGGTAAAGGATCCGGGCTCGGCGGTTGCGCCGCTCAAAGTGCCGTTCCTGTGCGGCCAGTGCCATCAGGAAGGCACGCCGGTGCAGATGAACCGCGACATCGGACAGCACAACATCCTGGAGAACTTTTCCGAGAGCATCCACGGACAGGGCCTGCTGAAGAAGGGGCTG
>DASPSB010000404.1:0-2529 GCA_035624135.1 Candidatus Acidiferrales bacterium
GCTCGCTTCAGCTCGCTGTGCAGCGCCAGTTGCAGCAGATAGCCCATTTCTCCCTGCGTCGACGCGTCGCACACGTCCAGCGGATGCCGCGGAACCACTCCCACCGCACGTTCCGAGAGCAGCAGCTCTGCGCCCACCTGCGGCCCGTTTCCGTGCGTGAGAACCAGCCTCCAGCCCTCGCGGCCGAGATGCACCACCTGCCCAGCGATTCGCCGTGCATTGGCAAGCTGTTCGCCCACCGTGCCCTTTTCGCCCGGCCGAATCAGAGAATTGCCGCCGATGGCAAGCACCATTGTCTTCATCGCCGCACCTGGTTACACGAGCGCGAACTCCGGCGCCTCCGCCGGCCGCATCGCCTTCAGAGGCGCATGCTTCATCAACTCGAGCAGGATGGCCTTCTGCACATGCAGGCGGTTTTCGGCCTGTTGGAAGACCACCGACCTCTCCGAATCGATTACGTCCGTGGTCACCTCTTCACCGCGATGGGCCGGCAGGCAGTGCATGAAAATGGCTGTCGGTTTTGCGCGCGCAAACAATTGCTCATTCACTTGATAGGAACGGAAAATCCGCCGCCGCTCCTCCGCTTGGGACTCCTGCCCCATGCTGGTCCACACATCGGTGTACACGGCGTCCGCGCCCGTCACCGCTTCTCGCGGGTCATTCGTAATCGACACGCGACCGTTGGTCTGCGAGGCGCGACGCATCGCCCACGCCACGGCCTCTGGCTTCGGTTCGTAGCCCAGAGGCGTGGCGATGCAAACCTCGGCCCCGAGCTGTGCTCCCCCAAACAGCAGGGAATGCGCCACGTTGTTGCCGTCTCCCACGAACGCCAGCTTCACGTTCCTCACCCGCCCTTTCACTTCGCAAATCGTCAGATAATCCGCCAGCGCCTGGCACGGGTGGCTGAAGTCAGTCAGCCCGTTGATCACCGGAATTTCGCAGCACGCGGCCAGTTCCTCCGCGATTTCGTGCGCAAAGGTGCGGATCACGATGCCTTGCACCATCCGTTCCAGGTTCTTGCCCACGTCGTAGATCGACTCGCGCTTCCCCAGGTTGATTTCCGCGGGCGAAAGGTACAGGCCGTACCCTCCCAGTTGATGGATGCCCACGTCGAAGCTCACCCGCGTCCGCAACGACGGCTTCTCGAAAATCATCGCTAGCGTCTTGCCCCGCAACGCTTCGCGGTAATTCGAGGGATGAGCTTTCATCTCGCGGCCGAGGAAGAGCAACAACTCCATTCCCTCAGGCGACAAATCCCTTATCGAAAGAAAATCGCGCGTCTCCATGGCTACACCCTCGCGGCCACATGCTCCTCGGCGAACTGTGCCAGGCGCTTGGCCAGGCCCGGGCGCGTCAGTTCCTGCACTTCGTAAGTGACTCGCAGATATGGCTTGTTCAGGCGGATGACCCGGGCCAGGTCGATCGGCGTGGCCACGAGCACCAGGTCGCACGGCACGCGGTTGATGGTTTCTTCCAGTTCGTGTCTTTGCGCTGCGCTGTACCCCATCGCTGGCAACAGGTTGGTGAGCTGCCGGAATTGCTGGAAGGTACTCCGGATCGAACCGCACGCGTAGGGACGCGGATCCACTAGCTCCGCCGCGCCAAATTCCCTCGCGGCAACCACCCCTGCGCCGTAGGGCATTTCGCCGTGCGTCAGCGTGGGCCCGTCCTCGACCACGAGCACGCGCCGGCCGCGGATCAGTTCCGGCCGCGAAACCATCACTCGGCTGGCCATTTCGAAAATCAATGCTCGTGGATTCGTGGCCCGGATGTTTTCTCGGACCGTCTCGATGTCGCACGTTGGCGCGGTGTTCACTTTGTTGATCACCACCACGTCGGCGCGGCGAAGATTCACCTCTCCCGGAAAATAGTTGAGCTCATGCCCCGCTCGGTGCGGGTCGGCGACCACAATCTCCAGGTCGGACACATAGAACGGCGTGTCGTTGTTCCCGCCGTCCCACACAATCACGTCGCCCTCTTTTTCCGCCTGGCGCAGGATTTTTTCGTAGTCCACACCTGCGTACACCACCGTCCCCGCGCACAGGTGCGGCTCGTATTCCTCACGCTCCTCGATCGTGCACTGCTGCGTGTCCAAGTCCTTTAAGGTTGCGAAGCGCTGCACCGCCTCCGCTTCCAATTGGCCGTACGGCATGGGATGGCGCACCACCACCAGCTTCAGCCCGTCCCGCCGAAGCTCAGAGGTCACCAGCCGTGCTACGGGGCTTTTTCCGCATCCCGTGCGCACCGCACACACGGACACGACCGGCACCGCGGCTTTCAATTGTGTGTGTTCGGTCCCCAGCAGCCAGAAATCTGCGCCCGCTGCAACCGCGCGCGATGCCAGATGCATCAGGTTTTGATGGGAAATGTCGCTATACGAAAAGACCGCTGCGTCCACGTGCAGCCGGCCGATCAATTCTTCCAGCTCATCCTCGGGAAAGATCGGGATGCCGTCCGGGTAGCTCGCTCCCGCCAGCGTGGCGGGGTATCGGCGGCCGGCGATGCCCGGAATCTGTGTGGCCGTGAAGC
>DASPSB010000440.1:0-6577 GCA_035624135.1 Candidatus Acidiferrales bacterium
CCGAGGAGCTGAGCCAGACCGTGCGGCAGCGATATCCCGGAATCGAAGTCGTGCTGCTCGATCCGCGGCTCGATTCGGAGCTCGATCCCAATCTCCATCCCACTCTCGATTCAAAGACCGCCGCCGAATCGGCGCCCGGAGAGAAAGCGTGCCCACTTGGAGAGATGTGGCCGGCCGCGTCCAAGGACAAGGACAAGCACGATAACGATAACGAAGACAGCCAGCACAAGGAAAACGACCGTGACTATGCCATAGGCGAGGTTGTGTCCGGTGCCTGTGCTCCCCAGTCGATTCTCGAAACTCCCTTGCCCGGAATGATCGGCAACTCCCGCATCATGCAACCCGTGTATCGTCTGGCGCGCCTGCTGGCGCCGCGCAACACCACCGTGCTCGTCACCGGCCCGACTGGCTGCGGCAAAGAAGTCGTTGCCCGCGCCATTCATCAGTTGAGCCCACGCGCCGGGCGCCCCTTCGCGGTCGTCAATTGCGCCGCTATTCCAGAGACCCTGCTCGAAGCCGAACTTTTCGGATACGCCCGCGGCGCGTTCACCGGAGCGATGCAATCCTATGGGGGAAGAATCCAAGGGGCGCAGGGGGGCACGCTCTTCCTCGACGAAATCGGGGAGATGCCGTTGAGCCTGCAGTCCAAGCTGCTCCGTTTTTTGGAGCAGAAAGAATTGCAGCGCCTGGGCAGCGCCGAAGTCGTGCGCGTCGATACCCGTGTCATCTCGGCCACCAATGCGCACCTGCTCTCCCTCGTCCGCGAGGGAAAGTTCCGCGAAGATTTGTACTACCGTCTTTGCGTTTTCCCGGTTGAAATTCCGCCGTTGCGCGACCGGTCCGAAGATATTGCGCCGCTGGCCGCGCACTTCCTCGCAAAGTATGCCTCGCGCCTGCCCGCGCCGCAATTGTCCGCCCCGGGGCTGCAACTGCTGAAAACGCAGCCTTGGGCCGGGAACATTCGCGAACTGCAGAACGTAATCGAACGCGCGTTGATCCTCTCTGAAGACCAGGCGGTGATTCGCCCCGAGCATTTGTTATTGAGCCATTGAATCGTTTTGTCATGGCATCACTGGGCGATTGGAACAGCTGCGAAACGTCCCAATGACAAAATGACGCAAGGACCCAATGACTCGACACTCGAGCAATAGGTCGTCTTCATCCGTACCAGCCGTAAGAGCGTTCTAAGGCAATTTATGCCGGGCTGGCATCGCTCTTGCAGAGCGATTTTCATGTCCACCACTTTTCCGGCACCACGAGATCCAGCGCGCGACTCCGAGCATCCGCTAGCCCGCGCCTTTGCGTCGTTCACCGAGGCGGCGGGTTCGCTCGAGCGCACTTATGGGCAACTGCAAGGGCAGGTGGCTCATCTTCGCCAGGAACTGGAAGTCACGAACCGCGACCTCGCGACCAGTCTGGACGAGAACCACCGCATCCGCGAACGCCTGCGCCGCATTCTCGAAGGCCTGCCGTGCGGCGTTCTGGTGGTCGAAGCCGGAGCCCGGATTTCGGCTCTCAATCCCGAGGCAGCCCGCCTGCTCGGCGCGAGCTTCGAATCGGCCGAGGCGTTGCCCGCCGCGCTTTCCGCGGCACTCGATCGGGCTCGCCAGACCGGCGAAGAATCCGAATTGGCTCTGTTTTTACCGCCTCCTGGTTTGGATCCGGCCTCTTCAGACTTAGAGCAATCCTCTTCGAACCAGCCTGGTTCGAGTCAGGTCAATCCCGCGTGGGTCGCCATCCGCCACGCCTGGCTGGAGCAAGGTCCGGCACACGCCACTTCGGTGTTTATTCTGCGCGATGTCAGCGAGGCGAAGAAACTGGAACACGAGCGTGAGCAGCTTCGCCGGCAACAGGCGCTGGTCGAAATGTCCGCTCTGCTCGCGCACGAGATCCGCAACCCCCTAGGCAGCCTTGAGCTCTTCGCCGGACTCTTAGCCGAGGCTAATCTCGAAGGCGAAAGCCGCCGCTGGATCGAGCACGTCCAGGCGGGTCTGCGCACGCTTTCCGCCACCGTCAACAACGTGCTTCATCTGCACAACACAGCCCAGCCCGAGTTCGCCCCAACCGACGTGGGCCAACTCCTCGACTGGGCCTACGATTTTCTCCTGCCGCTGGCGAAACAGGCGCGCGTCGAAATGCAGATCGTCAACGGCCTCCATGGCGTCGCCATCCGCGCCGACCGGCACCGCCTTGAGCAGGTGCTGCTCAACCTGGCGCTCAACGCGTTGCGCTTTATGCCCGGCGGCGGATGGCTCTCGATCCGCGGCACGGAATGCGCCCGGCGCGAAGGCCCGGAGGGCGGCGGCGTGGACATCGAGGTGCGCGATACCGGGCCGGGCATCGCCCGGGACGATCTGCCGCGCATCTTCGACGCGGGATACAGCACCCGGGCTGGCAGTTCCGGACTCGGACTCGCCGTCTGCCGGCGCATTCTCGAACAGCACGGCGGCTCGATCGCGGTCGAGAGCCGCCCCGGTCACGGCGCCACCTTCCGCCTCCGCCTTCCTCGCCACGCCACACCGGGAACCCCGGAGGCGACGAGGGCTGGACATTTGCCCGAAGATTCAAAGCCTGAAGATCTGCAGCCCGAAGATCTGCACCCCGAAGACTCGCCCCAGCATTCGCCGGGAAATTCTTCCGGGCATT
This sequence comes from Candidatus Acidiferrales bacterium, assembly GCA_035624135.1. GTDB lineage: Bacteria > Acidobacteriota > Terriglobia > Acidiferrales > UBA7541 > JOPF136. The sequence goes on from DASPSB010000440.1 coordinate 2,647, forward strand.
CTTCCGCATCGGCGGCCGCGTCTGGAGCCGGGCTATGAAGCGCCTGCTCATCGCCGACGACGATGCCGGCATGCGCGCCGCGCTCGAAGCCCGCTTCCGCCGCCGCGGATGGCTGGTCGATGTCGCCGTTAATGGCACGGAAGCGCTGCAGAAGTTTCGCGCCGGTTTGCATTCACTCGTCATCACCGACGTGCGCATGCCGGGGCGCGACGGCTTCGAGCTGATGCGCGAAGTGCAATCTTCTTCCGCGCGCACGGCTGTGATCCTGCTCACCGCCTATGGTTGCGTGCCCGACGCCGTCGAAGCCATGCGCAATGGGGCCTGCGATTACCTGGTCAAGCCCGTCTGCTTCGAGAAACTCGAACTCGCCGTCGAGCAGGTCTTGCGCCGCGCCGGGGAGCTGGGCAAAGAGACGGAAACGCTCATCGGCCACTCCCCAGCGTGGGAAGCGGCGCTCGAACGCGCGCGGCAGGCGGCCTCCGCCGACGCTGACGTCCTGATCGAGGCCGAAAGCGGCACCGGCAAAGAGCTGGTCGCCCGCCTTATCCACCGCCTCAGCCCGCGCAAAGCGGGCCCGTTCGTGGCGCTGAACTGCACCGCGTTTCCCGAGACCCTGCTCGAGAGTGAATTGTTCGGCCACGCCCGCGGCGCCTTTACCGGAGCGGTGGGGGCGCGGCCCGGCAAGTTCGAGACGGCGAACGGCGGCACCCTGCTGCTCGATGAAGTCGGCGAAATGCCGCTCGCGCTGCAGCCGAAGCTGCTGCGCGCCCTGCAGGAGCGCGAGTTTGACCGCCTGGGATCGAACCAGACAGTGCGCGTCGATATCCGGGTGATTGCGACCAGCAACCGCCCGCTCGAAACTGCGGTCGCCGAAGGCCGCTTTCGCGCCGATCTTTTTTATCGCCTGAATGTGATTCCGATTTCTCTGCCGCCGCTGCGCGACCGCGCCGGCGACATTCGCGAGCTGGCCGAATATTTCGCCGGGCTCTATGCGGCGCCTAGGACCCAGGTCCTCTTGTCCCGCGACCTGGTGGCGCGCCTCGAGGAGCATGCCTGGCCGGGCAACGTGCGCGAGCTCGGGAACTTCGTGCGGCGGGCGGTGGCGTTGTCCCGCGGAGGCGAGATTGGCGTCGAAGCGCTCGAGCACGGGCAAAATCAGACCGGAAAAATTTTGCCTCGCCGGCAGCGGTCGCCGGAGTGGAAGCCGGAATGGAAACCGGGCCTCTCGCTCGGCGAAATGGAGCGCCAGCTTTTTGCCATGACCCTCGAATCGACCGGCGGCAACCGGGCGCGGGCTGCCGAGTTGCTGGGCGTGAGCCTGCGCACGGTGCGCAACAAGGTCCGCGAATTTGGTCTGCCGCCGCGGAACAACTATCGCAACGAAGTGGTCAATCGAGATCTGCAGAACCCGGATCTTCACGGTGACGATCTTCGCGGTAACGATCTTCTAGATAACCATCTCCGAAATAGCAATAGCAGCGACAATGACAATGACAATGCCAATGCCAAGGAGCAGCCATGTCCATGATCGATACTCCGCTGATGCGCGGCCTGGAGCGCGTGCTTGACCTGAGCGCCTTCCGGCACCAGTTGATCGCCACGAACCTGGCCAACGTCGATACCCCGGGATACCGCACCCGCGACCTTCGTCCCTTCGCCGGTGAAATCGAGCAAGCCATGGGCGGCGAGGAGCCGTCGCTGGCGTTCCGAACCCAATCGTTCACCCCGGCCGCGCATGAAATCCGCGGGCTGCTTGAGCGGCCCGACGGAAACAACGTCTCGGTCGAGCGCGAATCGCTGTTGCTCGCCCAGAACCAGTTGCGCTTTCAGGTGGCCGCGCAGTTCCTGAAGGCGGAGTTTCACCGGCTGTCGAGCGCCATCAATGGAGGAAGCACATCATGAACCTGTTCGGCATGCTGGAACTCAGCGGCTCGGCGCTCGGGGCGGAGCGGCAGCGCGCGGAGGTGGTGGCCAGCAACATGGCCAACGCCCAAACCACGCGCACCCCGGCGGGCGGCCCCTATCGTCGCCAGTTGGTGGTATTTCAAGCGCAGCGTGTTCCCCGCTTCGCGCTCGCGCTTGCCGGCTGGCAACGCGAAACCTCTTCGGCGGTGCGCGTGGCGGCGGTGGTTCCGGATCAGCGGCCGCCGGTCATGCGCTTCGAGCCGGGACATCCCGACGCGAACGCCGAAGGCTACGTGGCCTATCCCCAGGTCGATCCGATCGAGGAAATGACCGATCTCCTCGGAGCGGTGCGGGCCTACGAACTGAACGCGTCGGCCGTGCAGGCCACGAAAAACATGATTGCGCAGTCGCTCGACCTGCTGCGTTAGCGGCGCCCGGGTCCGGGCGCGGAGTGCCGCCATGAATAAATCCGCGCAATGAGAATCACGAGGAGGCTCAGCCATGAATAATTCGATTCCGTCGATTCGCATACTACCCGCCGACCTGGGCGCTGCCCCCACGGGCGCCGCCGAGAGCGGCAAATTCCTCGAGACGCTGCAACAGTCGATCGACCAGGTCGAGGGGGCGCAGGGCGCCGCCGCCACTCAGGTGGCTCAGCTTCTCAACGGGAAAGGCGCCGATCTGCACAGCGCCATGATTGCGGTGGAAAAGGCCGATCTGTCGTTTCAGCTGATGATGCAGGTGCGGAACAAAATCGTGCAGGCATACCAGCAGATCTCGAACATGCAGTTCTGAACTTGCGCTGAAATCCCGCTTGGCATAGCGCAGGCGAACGCACAGCTCCCCCTTCGGCTGCGCTCATGGTCAGGACGACAAGTGTGGGTTTTCGTCGCGCTGGGGCGGTTGACTAACGCTGGCGGTTGATTGACGCCGGCGGTTGATTGACACTCGCATGATGAGCGCCAGGAGCCGGAAAATTTGAGCCAGGGCCTCGATCAAATTCAGGAATTTCTGCGCGGGTTGAGCCTGCAGCAGAAGGCTCTGCTCGCCGGCGGGGCGGTGGTCGTCGGGCTGACGCTGTGGCTGTTCGTCGCCTTGTTCGAGAGCGGCAAGAACGTCGTTCTCTACTCCGGGCTCAAGCCGCAGGAGGCGCAGTCGATGGGCGGCCGGCTGGCGGCGAAGAATATCGCTTACGAAATTTCTCCGGATGGCGGAAGCATCCTCGTTCCTTCCGACAAACTCGACGCCGCGCGCCTTGAAACCGCTGCCCAGGGCCTGCCGCGCAACGCCCGCCTCGGGTTTGAATTGTTCGACACGCCGAACTGGGCGGGATCGGACTTCAGCGAAAAAGTGAATTACCAGCGCGCCCTCGAAGGCGAACTGGAACGCACGCTGCAAACTCTGGGCGAAGTGGAGGCGGTGCGCGTCCACCTGGTGCTGCCGCGCGAGTCGCTGTTCACGGATCAGGAGCGCGAATCGAAAGCCGCCGTGATCGTAAAAATGAAAAGCGGCACGCTCTCCCGCGAAGCGCAGCAAGCCATACCGCAACTGGTCGCAAGCGCCGTCGATGGCCTGCGGCCAGAGAACGTTACCGTGGTCGACGCCGACACGGCAACCTCTTTTCTGGCGCGGCGCGGTCCATCCGGCCGGGCCTCTTTCGATTCCGATGAGGAACTGGCCGCCGCCGCCGTGCATGCCATCGAGCCAGTGGTTGGCCCGGAACACGTTCGCGCCAGCGTGCACGTCGATTACGACCTGAGCAGCAGTGAAGATACCTCCGAAATCTACGACCCGAAGGGGACCGCTCCGCTGGCGCAGCAGCATTCTGAAGAACTCGCGGGAGGCGCGAATCCGGCGGGCGTGCCGGGCGTGGCAAGCAATGTCCCGGGCAGTACGGCCGCGATTGCGCCGCCGGCGGCCGTTCCGCCGACCGTTCCGGGGACCGTCGCCGGCAACGTTCCCGGCACTACCGCCGTTGGCCCGAGCGTGTTTTCCACCATCGACAATCAGAGTTCGAAATCCGACA
>DASPSB010000009.1:0-6076 GCA_035624135.1 Candidatus Acidiferrales bacterium
CCCGGTACCTTCCGTAATCCGGCTGCTGACCTACCGGCACATTCCGCAGCAGACGCGGGCTCTCTCGCGGAAAAATATCCTGCTGCGCGACCGTTACACGTGCCAGTTTTGCGGCAAGCAATTCTCTTCCTCGGACCTCACACTGGACCACGTAATGCCGCGCTCGCGCGGGGGGCCGACTTCGTGGGAAAACCTGGTGGCCTGCTGCTATGAGTGCAACAACCGGAAGGGTGATCGCACGCCGGAGGAGGCGGGAATTCAACTAGAGCGGCGCCCGCGTCCATTCACGCTGCACACGTCGCGGCAATTGATGCGCTTGATGGGCCGCCACGATGAGAAGTGGCGCAAATACCTCTTCTACTGAACCTTGCCGGCAACCGGAAAGGTTTGAAAAATAGCTGGCAACTTTTTCGGGATTCGTGCATCCTAATAACCAAGTACCACCCAAGACCACCCCGGGAAGCAGCGTTGGCTCTGCCAAGGCTGCTTCTTTTTTTGTGGCGGCTTTTTCCGCGGAGTTCGCACGGCAGTGCCCGTAGCGATGCGGCTCGCCCGCCTCCAGCGCAAGCGCCGAACCCTATCTCGGGCGCTCCTGACGGAAGAGGATGCGGATGCCTTTGCGCCATTCCTCGTTCAGGCCCACGCGTACGACTTCCACATCTTTCGAAACGAAGCGCAGCAGTGTGTCCGTAGCGGGATGGAAGCGCAGGCCCGGAGCGACCAGATAGAGCAGCGGCGGGCGATCGGCGAGTGGCAGGCCCGCGAAGTAGCCGAGTGCTTCCAAATCGCCCTGCTCACGGTGCCAGCGGACACGAAGCCAATAGTCGAGAGCCTGTGGCACGAGCTGCAGATCTTCGTCCACCTTTAATTCCAGGACGACAAGGCGGCCGTCGCGCGTGGCGCCCAGCAAATCGAGTACGGCGCGGTCCGTAAACGAAAACGCAGGGACCTGGGAATAGACAAAACGAGAGTCCATGCGCGGCTCGATGCGCGTGGGCTCTTCGAGGATCAAACTTTCCAGCCATCGCTCGGCCTGGGCGCGATAAAGCGGATGACGCGCGTCAGGCGAATCGGGCTGGCGATAGCGGCGGAGTTCATCGAGCCGCTTAGCGACAAGCTCAGGCTTCGCGCCCGCAAGGACGAGTTCCCCGGAATCGCCAGCGACGCGCACGAGTCCGGCTTCGTAGCGTGCGAGTTCGAGGCCACGAAATCGCCAGGAAACGGCGCGTGTGCCGGGGATGACGACGGTATCGAGTCCGTAGCCGCGCGATTCCCGTTCTCCGAGGCCAAACGGCTGTCCGGCGCGGTCGGCCTCGGCGCGCAGGCGCTCCACTTCCCGGCGAGGGACGAGATGGGATTCCAGGTTGCCGGAATCGCGCGGGTCGATGCGATGGACGCGCGCGCGGGCCCAGTCGAATTCGTAGATTTCGATAGGCAGATCGCGCGAGAGCGCATGCAAGCGATGGCAGGTGACCGCACTGCGGCCCTCGGGAAGGAACAGGCGAATGCCGGCGACGCGCTTTTTGGGACTATGCTCGCGCGTGTAGTCGAGCCAAAGAAGAGCGCAAACCAAAGCGGCATCTGTGGATGCTGCAGTCTCCCCGGGCGGCACGCCCACTACGGCGTGCACCGAGCTTCCGCGTCCTTGCACTCCCCGGGCGTAATTGCCGGAAAGGGAGCGCTTCAAATCCGGTGAGGTAGTGAGCGAGAAGACCTCTTCGTCGGGAAACTGGCCGGCCAGGAGTTCGCGAAATGGGGCGCGAAATTGTTCGCGTGTAATACGGCCGGGATCGAGCTGAACCTCGCGGGAGCGAAATTCCAGTCGGCCCGGGCGCTTCTTGCCGAACTTCTGCACGGCAAGCTCGATGCGGACTTCGCTTTGCGCCAGCACGGCCTCGATGCGGCGGACGAGAGTGGCGTCGCGAGACCACAAATTCAGAAGAAGATGGCTGCCCTGCTCGCGGACCTCCGATTCAGGATCGATAAGGCCAGCCAACAATTCGCCGTCCTCGCGAACCTCGATCTGCCCTCGTTCGCGCAGGCCGGCGAGCCAACGGCGGAGTTCTGCGGCGGAGGGCAGCGGCGCAGGGTCAGTCGTTTTCACAGCAGTTCACTGGAGATCGAGGCCGGTGATGCGGATCGACGGAGGTTGATGATTCCAGCCCGAGGGAACATGCTCGAAGGTGAGCTGGAAATCGCGCTCGTGGGCGGGAGAGAGAGGCGGCGTTCCGGGAGGGAAAACGCGAACGGTATCGCGGAGCACCAGTTGATTCACTAAATCGTGAAATTCGACGGTGACCTCGAGGGCGCGAACCGGGCGATTGCCGGTGTTGGACACGGTACCGACAACGTAGGTGAATTCCTGATTGAGCATGTTGGAGGCCTGGGTGAGCTGCAGGTTGGAAAAATGAATCTGGGCGGCATAGGCCTGCTCCGTGGCGCCGAAGGGGAGCGGCGCGGGCTGGCCGGCGGCATTCTTTTCGCCGGAGCCCCGGCCGAGGAGAATTGCCGCGATGATCAGGAGCACAACGACGCCGGCGCCGGCGGCCAGCGCAATGTAGAAGCGGCTGGAGGAATCGTCCTCGGAAGCAGGCAGGTTCATGGGAGCGCTCCGCGGTGCAGCCGTCAGCGGCCGAGTGCCAGCCGGAGAATCAGCGATTCATGAAGGCCGGCGCGGAACATGCGCTGTTGCACCGCTCGAATTTCGTAGGGCACGCGCCAGTACTCGATCACCTGATGATCGATGTCCGCGATGATGAACGCCGAGCGCGCGTCGCCGTCGCGTGGCTGGCCGACGGAGCCGGGATTGAGCAGGTAGCGCGTTTCTTTTTCCACGTGCAGCGGCCAGAAGCCGAAGCTGGCGCCATATTTCGGATGGATGACCGCAAGCTGATTATCGTGGAACGAAAATCCGCCCTGCAAGTGCGTGTGCCCGAAAAAGCTCAAGTCGGAGGAAGCCTCCAGCAGCGAAGCCAGCGCCTGGCCGGGAGCGATTACGTACTCGTCCTCGTCGCGGACGGCGCCGTGAATCAACACCATCCCGTTCAGGTTCATGGGCCCGGCGGGAAGGGATTCGAGGTACTGCTGGTTTTCCGGCCGGAGTTGCTCGCGAGTCCAGGTGACCGCGCCTCGCGCCACGGGGTTGAAATCCTCGGCGTCGGTCAGTCCGCAGCAGACCCGGTCGTGATTGCCGCGGATAGTGGTCGCATCCAGGGAGCGAACACGGTCCACCACCTCGTTGGGGTCGGGACCATAGCCCACCAGATCGCCAAGGCAGATAGCCTTGTCCCATCGCCCCTCGGCCGCCGCAAGTCCGGCATCGAGCGCGGTGATGTTCGAATGAATATCGCTGACGATGAGATAGCGCATGAGCGCCGGCCCTGGGCTCCGCAGTGCCCCGGGATTATAAACCCGGCAACGAGGGACGCATAGCGGCAGGGCAGATTCCACCTGCCGGCGACGGCAGCTAGCGGATCAACATGCAGTCGCCATAGCTGTAGAAGCGGTAGCCGGAGCCAGCCGCGTGACGGTAGGCATCGAGCACAAATTCACGGCCCGCGAACGCGCTGACCAGAAGCAGGAGCGTGGACTTGGGCAGATGGAAATTGGTGAGGAGCTGGTCCACAACCAGAAATTCGGCGCCCGGGTAGAGATACGCCGTGGCTTCTCCAGGCCCGGAACGAAGAAAACAGCCGGGAGTCCCGGCGCTTCCAATCTCGCGGGCTGCGGATTCAAGCGCGCGGACGACCGTCGTGCCAATGGCGAGAATCGGGCGCCCCGCACCGCGGGCCCTGCGAATCGCGGCTGCTGTGGCTTCAGGGATTTCGTAAGCTTCCGGCTGCATCTGGTGGCGTTCCACCTCGTCGGTTCGCACCGGCTGGAAAGTGCCCGGGCCGACGTAGAGAGTCAGAGCACAGAGCTCGATCCCACGCGCTCGCAACCGCTCGACCACCGCCTGCGTGAAATGCAGCCCGGCAGTGGGAGCGGCGACGGCGCCAGTCCGCCGGGCAAAGATGGTTTGATAGCGGCCGCGGTCTTCGGGCTCGTCGGGGCGGGCGATATAGGGCGGAAGCGGGATGTGGCCCAAACGGTCGAGGGCGGCTTCGAATTCGCCTGGGTCGAGGAAGCGGAGCCGGCGCGCCCCGAATGCTCCCCGGGACACCACTTCGGCTTCCAGCCGCGGAGAGGCGTCAGCTCCTTGCCGCGCTCCTGCGGATTCAAATACGATGCGCTCGCCGATGCGAATCTTGCGGCCGGGACGTACCAGCGCGTCCCACAACCCTGCCTCGATCTGACGCGTTAGCAGAACTTCGATTTCTGAAGTCAGGTAGCCCCGGCGCCGGCGTGGAGGAGGCTGGGCGCGGGTTCCGCGGCGGTGCCCATAGAGACGCGCTGGAAGAACGCGCGCGTCGTTTACTACGATAAGCTCATCGCCGAGCAAGAGTTCGGGAAGCTCGCGAAACTCACGGTCCTCCCAGGACCGCGCACGGCGGTCCAGCAGAAGCAATCGTGCGGCGTCCCGCTCCGCAGGCGGATGCTGGGCGATGAGACCTGGCGGCAGGTCGTAATCGAATTCCGATAGATGCATGGGCTGGTTAGCTTCCGGCGAAGGTCCTGCGTTATCGTATGCCGGGCCAGTGCGAAGCGCGATGGCGCGGCTCTGCCATTCTACAGAAGCCGGCGGGCCCGCGCCCGCTGGGGAGGCGATTTTTGATGAGTGAACCGGGCGCCGTAGTCACTGCGCGCGGCGCTGAGCGCATTGCCGGCGGGCACCTGTGGATTTACCGCAGCGATGTGGGCAGCGCGCAGGCTGCTCCCGGCGACGTCGTGCGGGTAACCGACGAGCGTGGCCGCCTGGTGGGCCGCGCCTTCTGGAGCGACAGGTCCCAGATCGCACTGCGCTTTCTGACTCGCCACGACGAGCCGGTGGATCGCGCGTTCTTCACCCGCAGAATCCAGGCGGCGGCCGATCTGCGCGCTCTTGTCGTCGAAGATACCGACGCCTGGCGCATTGTCTCTGCCGAAGGCGACCTGCTCCCTTCTCTGATCGTCGATCGCTACGGCGACTATTTAGTGCTGCAGACGCTGAGCCAGGGCACCGAGAAGCGGAAAGCCGAGTTGGTGGAAATCCTGGCCGAGCTGTTCGCGCCCCGCGGAATCCTGGAGCGGAATGACCCGAAGGCCAGGCTGTTGGAGGCCCTCCCGCAGACCGTTTCCGTGCTGCACGGCGAGGTGCCGGAAGAGGTGATCGTACAGATGAACGGCGTGAGCTTTCGTGCGGACCTGCGCCGCGGCCAGAAAACCGGCGCGTTCCTCGACCAGCGTGAGAACTATCGAGCAGCGGCCCGCTATCTGCGAGGCGCGGTTCTCGACTGTTTCACCTATACGGGAGGGTTTGCGTTGCACGCCGCTCGCGGGGCGCAAACCGTGGAAGCCGTGGACATTTCCACCGCGGCACTCGAAGCCGCACGCGGCAACGCGAAACTCAACAACATGCAAAATGTCACATTCCGCGAGGGCAACGCATTCGATGTGCTCAAGGAGTACGACCAGGCCGGTCGCCGATTTGACGCCGTGATTCTCGATCCGCCGGCCTTTGCCAAAAGTCGTGGCGCCCTGGAAGCGGCTACCCGCGGCTACAAAGAGATCAATTTGAGGAGCCTGAAGCTCTTGCGCAAAGGCGGAACGCTGGTCACCTGCTCCTGTTCCCACCATCTTGCAGAATCAAAGTTCGCCGAATTGCTCTGGGAATCGTCCGTTGATGTGGGAACGCTCGCGCGAGTAACAGAGCGCAGAGGGCCATCGCGGGACCACCCGATTCTGTTGACCGTCCCCGAGACGATCTATCTCAAATGCTTCATTATACATAGGTTAGATTGATTTTCGTGAGGCGAAGATTTATCTTGACAATGACACACGCATATTTTATTATGCCCGCGTAGTTACTATTCACCTTGCAAGGAGGATTTTTCATGACCACCCTAACCCGTTGGGACCCGGTGAATGCCCTGGCCAAGTTCCAGGACGATGTGACCCGGCTCTTCGAGGAACCCTTTTTCCGCGGCCTGCGCACCCC
>DASPSB010000031.1:0-4032 GCA_035624135.1 Candidatus Acidiferrales bacterium
GACGAGCGCGGCCACGGGATCAAGCACGCATTCACGCGCGCCATCCCCTCCAGCCAGTGCATGGTGTGCCACATCCACCCGGGCACGAACATGGTGACGCCCTACTACGGGTACACCTGGTGGGACAACGAGATCGACGCCGCGCAGATGTATCCACCGAAACAGCGCTATCCCACCGAGGCGGACCGTTATAAGGAAGGGCTGAAGAATCCGGAAGCCGCAGCGGTCCGCGGGCTGTGGTCTGACGAGGAATTCCTCGACCAGATCGGGACGCCGGAGTTCAGCTCCAAGCTGAAGAACACAAAGTTCGCGGATTTCCACGGCCACGGCTGGGTGTTCCGTGCGGTGTTCAAACACGACCGCAAGGGCAACTGGCTGGACGCGGACGGGAACATCATCGCGCCGGACGATCCGAATAAGTTCGAGAAGGCGGTGCACCTGGCGGACATCCACATGGAAAAGGGGATGCACTGCATTGATTGCCACTTCCGCCAGGACAATCACGGCACCGGGAAGCTGTACGGAGAACCACGCGCCGGTGTGGAAATCGATTGCATCGATTGTCACGGCTCGATCGATCACAAGGCCAACCTGGTTACGTCCGGCATCGCCGCGCAGGAAGGCGGAACGCCGCTGGAAGCCCTGCGCACTCCCTTCGGCTCCCGGCAGTTCGAGTGGCGGGAAGGAAGGCTCTACCAGCGCTCCATGCTGGAAGCCGGCAAGGAATGGGAAGTGGTGCAGACGGTGGACACGATCACGCCGGGCAATCCGCACTACAGCGAAAAAGCACGGTGGGCCAAGACGGTGCTGAAGGACGGCAAGACGTGGGGGAGCGTGCCGGACGATAAATCGAAGCTGGCGCACGACAACAGCAAAATGACCTGCTTCGCCTGCCACACGTCGTGGACGACGAGCTGCTTCGGCTGCCACCTGCAAATGACGGCGAACGCGCGGCGGCCGATGCTGCACTACGAAGGGCTGATGACGCGGAACTACACGAGCTACAACTTCCAGGTGCTGCGCGACGACATGTGGATGATGGGAATCGACGGCACGGTGACACACCATCGATTCGCGCCGGCGCGCTCGTCGTGCGCCATTCTGGTGAGCTCGCAGAACGCCGACCGAGACTGGCTCTATTACGTGCAGCAGACGATTTCCGCGCCGGGGTTCAGCGGGCAGGCCTTCAGCACGTACGTTCCGCACACTGTGCGCGCGAAAGAGACGAAGACCTGCACGGACTGCCATCTATCGAGCGCCGGGGACAACAACGCCTGGATTGCGTCCATGCTGCTGCAGGGCACAAACCTCGTAAACTTCATGGGGCGCTACGTGTTCGTGGCCACCGGAAACAAGGGCTACGAGGCGGTGGCGGTGGCTGAGCACGACGAGCCGGAAGCCATCATCGGCAGCGACTTGCAGCGGATGGCCTATCCGGATAATTACCAGCGCCATGTGGCGCGGAAGCTCGAGCTGCAAACCGCAATCGGGCATGAGGGCCATGTTGTTGACTTGCAGGCCCGGGGCGAATACCTGTACGCCGCAGAGGGCAAGCGCGGCTTCCGGATCTACGACATCGCGAACCTCGACAACAAAGACTTCTCGGAAAAAATGACGACGGCGCCAGTCTCGCCGATCGGGCAGCGCTTTTATCTGAAAACGAAGGACGCGGTTTCCGTAGCTTCGCCCACAACGCTGGGCGTGGATCCGTTGCGCGTACAGCTTCCGCAGAACGAAGAGCAGCCTATCAACCTCATCTACGGGTTCCTGTTCCTAGCGGACCGCGAGGAAGGCCTCATCGTTGTAGGCAACCCCGATCTGAAGGCCAAGAGCCCGGGCGTGGGCACGCTGCTCGATGGCAATCCGACGAACAACTTTCTGAAGCGCGCCTACGCGGTGAATCCGGATGGAGCTCTGGCGGGGGCGCGCCGAGTCGTGATCGTGGGCACGTACGCATACGTTCTTTGCGACAAGGGCCTCGCGGTGGTGGATCTGAGCAATATGCTCGCGCCGAAGCTCTCCGCGATGATTGGGGCGCCGGATCTGGTGGATGCGCGCGCCATCAGCGCGCAATTCCGGTACGCCTTTGTGGTGGACCGCGAAGGGATGAAGGTGCTGGACATCACGGATTTGGGACATCCACGGCGAGTGCCGGGAGCGCTGGTGCCGTTTGCAGATGCCCGGAACGTGTATGTGGCGCGCACGTACGCGTACGTCTCGGCGGGCGCGCAGGGGATGGCGATTGTGGACGTGGAGCGCCCGGAAGCCCCGAAGCTGGACCAAGTGTTCAATGCCGGCGGCGAAATGAACGACGTGAACGACGTCAAGATCGGCATGGTGGCCGGGAGCGCGTTCGCCTTTGTGGCGGACGGCAAGAACGGGCTTCGCGTCCTGCAGATTGTGTCGCCGGAGGACGATCCGCTTTTTGGCGGGTTCAGCCCGCGGCCGAAGCCCAAGCTGATCGCCAATTACAAGACGCACGGACCGGCCCTCGCGATTTCCAAGGGAATCGACCGCGACCGGGCCGTAGACGAGAGCGGCAACCAGCTCGCCGTGTTCGGGCGGCGGGGCGCGAGGCCGCTCAATCACTTGGAAACCGAGAGCCTGTACATGATCGATGGAAAGATCTTCACCGTTGGGGATACGCCCGGTGAGCCGGTGAAGATTGCGGGGTCGGACAACGGGTCCCCTGATCGCGCGGGCGAAAAAGTGAGCTGGCTCGACCGGGCCGCTTCTGCCCTGCTCCGTTTCGCCGAAAACCTGCTCTCGCTGGTCGGAACGCTGCTGACCACCTAAGCGCACCACGCCGACGATAACCCTCTGACTGCGACTGCTCGATCACTCCGAGCTCGCCGCCGTCCACGGCGAGGAAGTCAGTGACAGCGGCTAATCAAACAGCAGGCGGACGCCTTGTGAGAACTCGTTTTCCGGTGTGAGCAGACTAACCACAAGGTAGCCGTCGGAGGGGAAATCGAAGAAATGTCCGGGATGGACGTACAGGCCGTGCTTGGTGAGGAGCTCGACTGCGAGATCTTCATCCGAGCGCGTGGCCGGCACGCGGAGGACGGCATACCACCCGCCTTCGAGATTGAGCCGAGAGCAGAGCTTTTGCGCGGCAAGGTGGCGATCCAGTGCCGCCAGATTCCGCGTGAGCCGCTCGACCACTTGCCGCTGGAACCCCGTTCGCAAGGCCAGGAGGGCGGGCAAGGCGAGCTGCACCGGAGCATTCGGTGAGAGATACGCGTCGGCGATCAGTTCGAGACGTTCACTTGCCTGTGCTTTGAGTTTTTCCGGGCCGTTCACCAGGAGCCAAGCAGCCTTCATCTGGGGCAGCCCGCTGATCTTGGAGAGCCCGCTGAGAGTAAACGTGAGCGCATCCGAACCGGCGGCGAAGGTGCGCGGCTTAGCCTCGGGAAGCGCGCGCGCGCTGGCGTTGCCAATCGCGAAGTCGAAAAAGACCTCGTCGGCGATGATGGCCAGCCCACAGGCAGCGCACAGATCGGTGAGCCGCTTCGCCTCCATCGCGCTGGTGTAGTGTCCCGTGGGGTTGTTCGGGTGCACGACAACGACGGCGCGCGTCGCCGGCGTGATGGCTTGCTTGAGAGCATGCAGGTCCATCTGCCAGCCGTGGTCGTACACGAGCGGGTAGCGCACCAAGCGCACATCCGCGATATCCGCCAGAAAGCCGAACAGCGGATAGCTGGGCGCCGGGAGCAATACCGCATCGCCGGGATTGCAAAGCACGCGGAAGACCCATGAATAGGCCTCGCTCGTGCTGGTGGTGAGGAAGATGTCTTGCGTGGCGGGCTCCGCGCCCCGTTCGGAGTAGTAGCGGGCCACGGCGCGCCTGGCCAGTTCGAGTCCCCGGGGGTCGGGCGTGTAGGTGAGCGCGCCCGGGTTGGAGAGGGCGCGAAGGATCGCCTCGTGGTCGTAAACAAACCCGCAGGTGGTGGGATTCGAGGCGGTCAAATCAAAGACCGGCTCGCGGCGCGAGCGTCTGGCCTCCAGCGCCCGGCTAAGGCGGTTGGGCTC
>DASPSB010000079.1:0-4240 GCA_035624135.1 Candidatus Acidiferrales bacterium
ACCGCTGTCATTATTGGTGACCGAAAAGTAGCCGCCGCCCACCACCGGACTGTAGAACTGGGTGATTTCCACCACCAGGTTCGCGGGAATTACCTGCGTCCAGGAATAGAGCACGCGCATGGTCCACGCGGCGCACCAGCCGCGCTTTTTTCCGGTGATTTGGAGCGGAACGGCGAACTGCTGCGACTCGATCAGGCCTTCCGTCTCCAGCTTCTCCGCTTGCTCGGGCGCGAGGCGTGGCAGTGCCGCGTTGAGCGGCTCGATCATCACGTTGGCGCCGAGCCCAGCGGCCTTGAGACGCGGCGTCACGTCCTGTCCTTCATGGATCGCCCGCACTTCCATCTGCGTGGAAATCGGTTTGCCGTTTGACATCACGCCGAAGCCCACAAAATTCACTTCGTTTCTGCGCGGCAAGATGTACGGGGAAAAGCACAAGCCCATGCCGTCGAGATCGGGAAGCCGGAAGGCAAAAACCGTAGACTCGTCCTGGTCGCCGGGATTGCGGAAGACGTAGTGAATCGTTATCCGCCGGGACGTTATCTCCAGATCCTCAGATTCCAACCGGATTTTGGTGGGACCGAGCGGCACCAATCCGCCGGCCGGGAGCGTGACGACCGTATCGTCGGCCCGCAGCGCGCTGGCCATCAGGAGCAAAGAAACGGCTACTCCGAGTTTCTTCGAGAGCATGAGAGCAGATTAGCACGAGCGCCGGCGCGCGACCTGCCTGCGGCAGGCGCCGGCGCTACAGTACCGTCAATTCCGGCAGCGCCGGCCGCAGCGAGTGGTCCGGCACGGGCACAAAATCAGGGACCTGATACCGCGGCTCTTTTTCGCCGCTGAAGTCCAGGTACAGCTTCCGCCGCAACAGCCATTCCGGGAAATGCGCCAGACGATAGAGCGGATATTTGATGGCCGCGCCAAACAACCGCCGGCCCATCAGGTAGTAGTAAGCCGGAATTCCCAGGTTGAATTTCCACTGCACGGAAGGCGTGTTGCGATAGAAGTCGATGTTGTAGCGCCAGCAGGTGAAGAAGAACTCCCACTGCAAATCGGTGAGCTCGATCAGGCGCACTCCCGGCTTCTTTTCCAGCCGCGTGTCTTCCAGCGGGACAAACAGCGTAGGCACGACGCACCACCTGGAATTCTTGAGCGCGAAGAGGAGGTCGAGCGATTCTTTCGTGTCTTCGCGCGTCTCGCCCGGCAGGCCGATAATGAACGTCGAGAAGGGGAACCAGTTATTGCGGTTCAGCAGCTCCATGCCTTTCAGGACCACGTCGGGCCACTGCTCGGGACGGAAGGGATAGCATTTTCCCTTCATGAACTGTTTGAACAGGCGCACCGACCCGGTCTCGAGGCCCACAAACAGGTTCGCGTACCGGTTCTCGGGATGGGTGGACGACTTGTGCCGGTTCACGCTCTTGCCCACGGCGATGGGAGAAAGCTCCTCGATCACCGTTGGCTCCAGGACCACGGGCGAAATCGTCCCGTGCGTGAGCATGATGTAGTCGACGCCTTGCACCGCAGCCACCGACTCGAGCAGCTTCTTTAGTGCCGGGACGTTGGTGGCGAACTTCGGCCCCTGCTCGTACAGAAAAATATCCTCGGTTGTCAGCAGTATCGTGTCCGCGCCCTCGGCCACCTGGGTTCGCACGTTGTCCACAATCTGGTCCAGCGGGATGCTTTTGCCCTCGCGAAGGGCTACCGAGCAGAACTGGCAGCCACGCCCGCACCCGCGCGTAATCTCCACCACGCCGAACGTGGAGCGGTGTTTGATGCGCGGAATCCGCTCCAGCTTCGGGCTGTCGCATTCGACCTCGCGGGGCAGGGGCTCGTGGTTCATCGCGGCGACGAAGAGATCCAGCACCACGTCTTCCGCCTCGCCGTGCACCAACGTGTCCACCAGCCATTCGTCTTGCAGGTTCTTTTTCGCGAGCTGCCAGGCGCCCGGCCCGCCGACGATGATTTTCAGGTGGGATTTATGCTCGCGCAACGCAGGATGCAGGATCAGTCTTCTGAACTCCGCCGCGTTCACCGGCTCGATGTGCTGTCCGCCGTAGAAGTTCGCGTAAATGTCGGTGGCAAACGTGATTCCCAATGGATTGTGCGCGTGCAACCCCACCACCCGCGTTTCCGTGCCGATGAACTCCGCCAACTGGTCCGGGTAACAGACGGCGATGTCGTCCGCCGAGAATCTTTCGAGGAGCAGCGCCTCAACGATGCGCAGGCCGTGCGGAACGTAGCGCGCCTGGCCGTCCGGCAGCACCTCCGTGTCCAGCGACACGTCCGTGCCCATAGCTTTCGCGTATTTCGCTGGAAGAGTGGCCAGGAGCATTTGCCGCCACGTGCTGCGCATGTACTCGGAAGACTCGGAGCGGCTCGCCGCCAGCACGATCTTCTTGCCCGGCTTCGGCGTTGCCTGGCGCGCGCACGCGCCGCACTGCGCCTCACTCCGCGTAACTCTAGCCCCCACGCCTGGAATCAACGCCACTCCTCCCCTTCCGCCCCCGATGATCACGGCCCGCGCTTGGCCGGCCGTGGGTCCGTCTCCCCGCTGCCTCAGTCCCCCCGCCGTCCCGTATCCGCGCCTGTTCCTTCTGCGCGCGTCACCTGGTAATCCTTGTACTCGATCGTCAAATGAGACTGTCCGAGGAAGTGCAATTGCGTCAACGTGTCGTTCTTCGCGGGCAGCCAGATCCCATCCAGCCGCACATACTCATGATGGAAGTCGCTTTGCTTGGTCCAGCGCGAAGGGTTCTTCGCCGGCTCGCCTTCGATGCGCGCCACAGCAAAATCGCGGCCTTCCACCCACACCTTGCCCCGGAACAGATACGTGTTCTCGGTCTTCGGCTCCGCTTCTAAAACGTAGTAGGGCGTCCCGTCGGGGCCTATTTCCTGGCCCAGCAGTTTGAAGTCGTAATTCGCGGGGTTGATTTCGGTGCGTTCCCGCGCGCCCGGCTGGGCGTTTTCCTTCTCCACCTCCATCAGCCGCCGCAGCACGTGGTTGCAGATCCACTTCGATCCGCTCTCGCTCACCACTTCAAAATCTTTTTCGCTGGGTGAGTGGTACAGGACATCCACCACCATATCCGCCTGCCGCGCGCCGAGGATGCCGTTGTAATCCAGGTGATAATGCCGGCGGCTTCGGTAGCCTTCCAGCTCGCGCGCGCGCTCCTGATTGCGCGCCACCATGCGTGCCACCACCTGTTCGGAGTCGACGGTTGTGGCTGCATCACCGCCGCTCGCCCACACACCCCGCCCGGCGGCACTCAGGGCGACTGTGACGCCTATCACAACAAATTGTGCCAGCCGCCTAGTTCCCGTTCGCATGCCTTCGATAAATCTTAGACTTGCTCGAATTGCTGGAAACTGCGAGCCCTCACTCGCTGGGCATGTTCTTATGATGCACTGACCAACATACAGGTTGACGTTCGATCTCGCAAACGGCTACAGCGTGCCAGCGTCTTCGCGCTGCTACATACGTAGGGGAACCGGCTCCTTCCCTCCCTTCCGGCTATTCTCAGGCGCCTGCTGCCGTTGCAAATTCCCGCTCTCCAGAATAGGCTAGCCCGTCGAGCGCTCTTCCTCGATCCCAAATGACCGGCACGCGTGAATTCTCCATTGGCTCAGTCCGCGTCGGCGGAAGCCAGCCTCCGATCTTGATCTGCGGCCCCTGCGTCATCGAGAGCGAAGACCACGCCATGATGATCGCCCGGAGCGTGAAAGAAATCGCTGGGGACACTGGATTCCCCTTCATTTTCAAGGCCTCCTATGACAAGGCCAACCGTTCCGCCTCTTCTTCTTATCGCGGCCCGGGCCCGTTCGAAGGCCTCCGCATCCTCGCACGCATCCGCGAATCGACGGGCGTACCGGTTCTCACCGATGTGCACGAAGCTGGCCAAGTCCCCGCGGCGGCCAAAGTTTGTGACGTCCTCCAGATCCCCGCCTTTCTTTGCCGGCAGACGGATTTGCTCGTGGCCGCTGGCAGTGCCGGTCGCGCCGTCAATATCAAAAAGGGCCAGTTCGTCGCTCCCTGGGACATGGGCAACGCCGTCGAAAAAGTCGCCCAGACCGGCAACCACTCCATCCTTGTCACCGAGCGCGGCGCCTCGTTCGGCTACAACAATTTGGTGGTTGATATGCGATCGTTTTCCGTCATGCGCCGCTACGGCTATCCCGTGATTTTCGACGTCACCCATTCCGTGCAGCTTCCGGGCGCCGGCGGTAAAGCCAGTGGCGGCCA
>DASPSB010000110.1:0-6000 GCA_035624135.1 Candidatus Acidiferrales bacterium
CCCGGAATTCCGCGCAGCCTGAACGCCGCGCCGCCGGGCCAGGTCCGTGTAGTACTCCCAGAGATGCTCCTGCGCCTCCATCGCCTCCATGGCCTGGCGCTTGCGGTCGAAGACAGAAGTAATGTCGAGCAGGATTTCCGGTTTGAAGCCGCACTGCTCGGGCTGGTGCGGCTCGAAGGCGAACACAGGCGGCGCGCCGAGTTTCTTCCCTTCCGCCGGATAGCCGGCCGCCTGGGCGTAGACGCGCGTGCGCAGCGTGATTTCGCTCGCGTCGCCGTGGTCCATGTTGTAGGGGTCCGACGCGGAATGTGTCAGTACGATTTCCGGTTGGCAATTGCGGAACTCGGCCACCATTTCTTCAGTCAGATAGTTAGTGAGTTGCAGCGGATAATCGCCGGCGTCGAAAAAACGGATTTCTGCGCCGAGGACGGCGGCGGCCTTCTCCGACTCGTCCTGTCGCATCTGTTTGACGCGCTCTAAAGTCATTCCGGGCATCTTCCACAATCTCTCGGATTCTCCGCGTTCGCCAAATGAGAGGCAGAGGATGCGCACGCGGCACCCCCGGTTGGAATAGAGAGCGATGGCACCGCCGGCGCGCCAGACGAAATCGGCGGCGTGCGCGCTGATGACGAGCAGCGTTTTCTTCTGGTTGTCCATTGGGCGCTCCCTCGAGCAAGCTGTCACCCGACCAGCTTGGCCGGATTTTCGACGGCCATGCGGCGGATTTCACCTGCGCTGAAACCGGCGTCCAGCAGGCGCTGGGCGAATAGAGCGAAACCCTCCGCGACCGGCGGGTTGATGCTTTGCCCGAGATCAGTCGAAAGGATGCAGCGCTCCGCCCCGGTTCGGCGGATGCTCTCAAACACGCCTTCCCATGAAGCTTTGCCCGTATGCATGGTTGTAAAGCAATGTTCGATGAAGGCGCCCGTAGCTGCGAGTTCGCGCTGTTCATCCGCGGATAGATTCTGCGACGGGAACTCGGCGTGTGTGACCACCACCTTGCGGACGCCCAACAGCTTTGCGCTGCGCACCAGCGCAAAGATTTCCGCGCGTCCCAAATGACCGGTAGCCAGAATCATGTCGTGTCGGCCAATCAGCTCCATGCAACGGTGCGTGGCGTCGGTGAGTTCTCCCGCGGAATCCAGCACGGTGAGCGGTGGAGGGGCGATGCCCATGGCGGCCAGTTCTCGCTGAATTTTTGCCCAAAACGGAAGCTTTGTGCCGGGACCGTCCACGCGGCCGGCGGTTTCATTTGCGGCGTCCACGGTGGGCATCCAGACGATTTTGGCGCCGGAACGGCCGGCAATTTCCACAGCGACGGGATTCAGGCCGCCGACGCTGTGATTCAGCGTCACAGCACCATAAGCCGCGATGCCGGGCACGGCTTTGGAGACAACCTTCGCGCGCTCGGCGGTAGGAATGTAATGCGACTTCAGTGCGAAGCCGCGCAAGCCGTGGGCCAGGAATTCGCGTGCGAGATCGATATCGTCGATGCGCCGTTCGATCACGTCCGGCGCAACGTGCACCTGCAGGTCGTAAGCCCCTTCCAAAGCTTTCCATGCGGCGTCGGTAACTACAGGCCCCGCAGCACTGGTTGTCTGAGAATTCATGACTGCTCCGGCTCGATCCGAAGCACGGCTGGATCAGCATCCGAACTGTACAGCGCTTTGACGAGCGCAGCACGCCGTTCGAGAACGTTCTGCTGGTTGATCGAGCCCTTGTCGGTGATCTCGCCGGCATCAATCGAAGGCGGCTCTTCCAGCAGCAGCGCGCGCACCACGCGGTTCGAGCTGCCCGTGGCCGTGAGCGCAAAGCCGCGAAGCAAGGCGCGAAACCGTGTACGCACCCGCTCGTCGCGGAGCACACGTTCCGGCGGACACGAAGCATCCAGAGACGGGCAGAGCGCACGACAGTGACCCCAATTGGGAAAAATCATCATCGTGAGCTCGTCGCGGTCGTGCCCTGCAATCACCACATCCTGGACGAGCGGTGCGAAGTGGGCTATCACACGCGCGCGCAGCGGGCCGACGCTGACCCACGTGCCGCTGGACATCTTGAAATCCTCCGCGAAGCGGCCGTCGAACAGGAAGCCCTTGTTGACATCGTCGGGATCAATGAATTTTATGGCATCGCCGAATTTATAGAAGCCGTCCTCGTCGAAGGCGCGCGCGGTGTGCTCCGGTTGTCGCCAGTATCCCGGCGTGATACTGGGGCCGCGCACGCAAGCCTCAAGTTTACTCTCTCGCGGCGTCAGCTTCAGTTCCACTCCGGGCACGGGGATACCAATAATTCCGGGGTGATCCGTCTCCCAGGTCGTCTGGATGGCCATGGGCGCAGTCTCTGTGGCTCCCAGTCCGGTGGCCATGATGATGCGCTCTCCGCAAACTTCTTCCGCGAGTGCTCGATACGCGTCCCAAATGGGCTGCGACATTCCGGCAGCAGCATAAAACAGCAGGCGCAGGCGCGCGAAAAATGTCTCGCGTAATTTCGCGTCCGTGCGCAGCGGCGTGAGCAGGTCCTCGTACGCGCGCGGTACGCCGAAATACGCTGTGGTGGAAATCTCCCGCAAGTTGCGGATGGTTTCGCTAAAGGAGGGAGTTCCTGCCTTGCCATCGTCAATATAAAACGCTCCGCCGTTGTACAGCGTCACGCCGATATCGTGATTACCGCCAAAGGTGTGATTCCACGGCATCCAGTCGACGATGACAGGAGGTTCGTCCTCGAGGAACCGGAAGACCTGACAGATCATCTGCTGGTTGCTGCACAGCATGCGATGGGTGTTGATAACCGCCTTGGGCTTGTCAGTCGAGCCGGACGTGAACAGGAATTTTGCGGGACTGTCTGGATCAATTCTCGCGTGCGCGTCCTCCACCCCGTCCGTCGGCTTCGTGGCGAGCAATTCCGCGAATGGCGTACACCAGCGGCCTTCCACCGGCGAATGCGTCACCACCACTTCCCATTCCCGAGGAACACCAGCTTCTATGGCGCGTGCAAATCGTTCGCCGCTCGCGGCAAACACCAGTCCCGGTGTGGTCAAAGCGAGCGAGTGCCGTAGCTTTTCGAAGTCTGTGGAGACAAGAGAGCAGGCGGGCGAAAGGCTGACCGTGGGAATTCCCGCATGCTGTCCCGCGAGCATCAGGAGCAAGTGCTCCAGGTCGTTTTCGGAAAGGATGGCCACGGGCCGCTCGGCGGAAAGGCCGCGGTCGAGCAGCGCCTGGGCCAAGCTGCACACCGAGGAGAACACCTGGCCGTAGCTGAGTCGCCGCCACTCGCCGTGGCCATCACGTTTCGCGGCGCAGATGCGAGAGGGGTGGAGCGCAGCCCATTGCGCCACGCGATCAGTAAGCACGCGTGGATACGGTTCGAGTACTTCTTCAGGACGGACGAGCATCACACCGTTTGGCAGCCGCTCGACGGTGGCGCCAGATGTGCGCATGCGAGCCTGGCGCACTCGTCCCGGCGCCGCTGCCGTTCTGACCCCTGGAAGCGCGGCCTCGCCCCGTGCGGGATTCGCGGATCCCGCGTTTGCCGGATTGCTCATGCGGTTGCCAGCGGATGCCTCGGTTTGCTCAGCAAGGCTATTTCCCACCCTCGCTCAGTTGCGCGAGAAGAGTTTCAGAGGTCACGCTCCAGCCAAGAAAACACTCCACATTGTACATCGTGGCTTCTTGAAGGCTGGGCGGCCCTGCTTGCATCGTGCAGTCGCCGACGATCACGGGCCAGTATTCGAGAAAATATGCGTCGCGCAGCGTGGACTCCACACAGACATTCGTCGCGATGCCGGTGAAGAAAAGGTGGCGAATACCGCGCGCACGCAGTTGGGCGTCCAGCGAGGTGCCGGCGAATCCGCTGTAACGCGTCTTCACGATGACCAGGTCGCCAGCATGCGGCGCGAGCTCGTCCACCAGCGCGAAATCCCATGACCCTTCGGTCAGGAGCTTGCCTTTCCACTCTTCCCGCCTACCCATCATGCACATCGCCAGCTCTTTTTTCGGATTGGGCGAGCCGGGGCCGCCGGCATTTGAAAGATCGGGTTTGTAACCCATCTGGAGATAAACCACGCACATTCCGGCGGGGCGCGCAGCGGTCAAAACGGCACGGATTGCGGTCACCACTCGCGCCGCGCCAGAAATATCCACGCCCGCCAAGTCCAGCATCCCGCCTTTCGAGGCGAATGCGTTCTGCATGTCCACAACGACGATAGCCGAGGACCTGAAATCCACTTCGATGGGTTCAGGTTTCGCGTCGAGCCTGGGCATAGCGTGGACTGCTGAGGTTAGCTCTCGTAGAGCTTTTTGACCAGTTGGCCCTTCATTTCAAAACGCGGCAGCGTGCCAGGAGGCACGAGCTCGACGGAGGACGAGACCGTGAGTACGGCCTTGATCTTGTGCTCGATCTCCGCCTTCAGGCCGCTGGACGGCTCGGCCGTATCGCCGTATTCGGCCACGATTTTGAGCGGGGGCTTCACGCCCGGACCCGGTGCCTCGAGCAGGATTTGCACTTCGCCCGTGGTGCGCGGGCGGAAGCTCGAAACCACGTCGCGTACGGCAGAAGGAAAAATGTTCACGCCGAGCACGATCAGCATATCGTCCGTGCGGCCCAGGCAGCGCAGCTTGAATCCGGTGCGCCCGCACGCGCACGAAGTGCCCAGGATGGTCACGCGGTCGCGCGTGCGGAATCGCAGCAGCGGCACGCACTCGCGTTCCAGGCTGGTATAGATGAGCTCGCCCGAAACACCTTCTTCGATAGGTAAAACCTGCTCGGTTTCGGGATCGATAACCTCGCAGTAGACGAACTCCTGCGCGTTGTAGTGCATTCCGGACTGGTTGCGGCACTCGGAAAAAATAATGGGCAGCATGTCGGCGTTGCCCAGGCCTTCTGTGACGCGCGCACCCCAGGATTCCTGAATTTTCGCGCGCACCGAGGGTATGCCCCCGCCGGGCTCCGCGCCGCACACGATTTTCTTGATGCCCAGTTCGCGCGGGTCCATCTTCGTCTCGCGCCGCACGTGATCGGCAAGGTAAATCGCGTACGAGGGCGTGGAATGCAGGACGTTTGCATGCAGCTCCAGCGCGATCATCACCAGTTTCTCCGAGGCTCCCGTGCCCACAGGCACAAACGTGGCGCCGATCCGCTCGATCGCGTCCTTTACCGGCAGCCCGCCGGCGAATAAGGTGAGGCTCGCCCCATGCATCACGATGTCGGCCGGCCGCACGCCCTGCGTGTAGAACGAACGCGCCGTTCCCCGAGTCCACACCTCGGCATCCTGTCGCGTGAGGCCCACCAGGCTAGGGCGTCCGGTAGTGCCCGTGGAAGCCTGAATGCGGATCACGCTCTCGAGACCCGCGCAGGCATGCCGGCCCAGCGGAGGAACGGCGCGCTGGCTCTCGCGCAGTTCCTCTTTTGTCGTCAACGGCATACGGGCGAGGTCTGCCAGCGTGCGCAGATGTTCCCGCCTCAGCCCGGCCACCCTCAACTTATCTTGATAGAAGGGCGAGCGGGCAAGAAGGTAGTCGAGTTGCTTGGCGAGCTTCTGCTCTTGGAGAGTCCGCAGTCGGCCCGGGCTCATCGTCTCGATTTCCGGATCGAGATATTCTTCAGGATCCATAAGGAATCGCGGGACCTGCACGCGCCGCCAGACTAAGTTTATGACTGCAAAGACGGGTGCCTGCAGTTCCGCTGCCGTTCCCTGCCCTTAAGCCGCCAAGGCCGATGCAGTGTTTAGAACGAAAATCTGGCCGACAACTGGAACTGCCGCGGGTTCAGCACCGTGCGCGGCACTCCAAAATTGGGGTTCGGAGTATTGGGAATGGAAACCGGAATCAACCCGTCTTGAACGAAGGCGCCTCCCGGGAAGGCAAATACCCCCGATCCGAAGCTCGCTGCGATCTGCGTGCCGCACGAAACCGCCCCGGCCTGAATCGACTTGGTGAGGGCGTCGTTATAGTGCCTCGGAATCTGCGGAGTGGCCCCGCAGAACACGGGCGAGCCGTATACGGA
>DASPSB010000126.1:0-13622 GCA_035624135.1 Candidatus Acidiferrales bacterium
GGCGCTCGGAATTTTCTGTTCTGGCGCTCTCGCCCAGGGCTCACGCCCTGGGCTAACCTCTGAGGCGCCTACGGCGCTTCCGGTACCGGCCATCAGAGATCTTAAGATTAATGGACATTGAAGATGCCGCAAGAAATTACGGAGAAATCTTTGCGGATTTGGGCGGGATTGTTCCGCTCACGTTGTAGATCCCGGGAACATCCACGATGATTCGCGGCGTATGCGGATCGGACGCGCGCGGGTCGCTCGCGTCCAGAATCACGGTAAATGCGCTTTCCGGCCCGCCCCGCCGGACTTCGCCCCAGCCGGTAAAACTGGCCCAGCCCTCCGGAACTATCTGGAGCATGCCGAGATTTTGCGTGTCGAGGTGAATGTTCTTGTCCGGATCCACCAGGCGGAAGCGGCCAACCGAGCCTGTGGCTCCGGCTGCTTGCGCGAGGTGAAATTCAATCTTCACGCCGCGGGAAGATTTCGTGATGTCGGTGCCAACGGCACCTTCCACCGCGAGCGTGCCGCGAGCCGAGGCTTCGCGATCCTCGGCGGTGCGCACCGGACGGGTAGGCATGTGCTCGCTCCTCGCCAGCACCACGCCCGCTTTTTCTCCCGTGGGTTTTCCGTCGCTCACTTCCACAACGCCGTTCACGAGCACGTAGCGAACCCCGACGGGCGGCTGTGCCGGGTCCTCGTAGGTCGAGCGGTCGGCGATGGTAGTGGGATCGAACACGGAAACGTCCGCGGCCATTCCCGGAGCCAGAAAGCCGCGATCCACCATGCCCACAATCGAGGCGGGCAGACCGGTCATTTTGCGGATGGCCTGCTCCCAGGTGAGCAGATGCGTCTCGCGAACGTAATGGCCCAGGACGCGGGGGAACGCGCCGTAGTAACGAGGATGAATCGCCGTGGCCATGTTCGAGCCGCAGTCGCAGGCAATGGCAGCCTCGGGAAATTCGAGGAATTGGACCAGGTCGGATTCCAGGCCGAATTGCAGGATGGCGGAGGGGCTGCCCTTTTCGAGGACGCGGATGAGCGTTTCGCCCGCGCTCGCGTTTTCCTCGCGCATCAAGTCGCTGAGACGCTTTTTGGTTTGCGGCAGGAGCACGCCTTCCGGGCCCATGAAACGGACGCGAAGAGCTTCTTCCGCTTCCGTGGCGATTTTTGCGCGCTGCGCGGGATCGGCGAACCGCTTGAGCATGGCGTCGCGGCCGCCGTTCTGCGCCCAGCCGGGAATCAGGAGCGCGCCCAATCCGGTCTGTCCGGCGAGGTAGGGATAAACGTCGGCAGGAGTGTAGTGCCCGCGGGCGGTGGCCTGGCGCATCAGGGCAAGAATATCGGCGGCGCGTCCTTTATCGGGCCCTTGCGCCTTGATGTGTGTGATTTCGGGGGAGAGGCCGGCAGCCTCTGCGATTTGAATCGTTTCCTTGATGCCTTCGATCGAGCTGTAGCCCGTCTCCGGCCGGATCCGCTCGTGATTGGGGAAATTCGTGCGCCATTTGCGGGCGGCGCTGGCTACGGCGATGGCTTCTTCGGTCGTGGCGAAATAGCCGGGCTTGTAGTCGAGGCCGGCGGAGAGGCCGAAGGCGCCGCGCGCGAGATTGGCTTCCACCAGCGCTTTCATTTTTTCGATGTCTTCCGGCGTGGCGCGATGGTCTTCCTGTCCCATCACGCTCTGCCACACGGTGTTGAAGCCAACGTAGGCGCCGAGATTTACGGCGAGGCCCGCGGGGGCGAATTTGGAGAGCTGGTCGCTGATGTCGGTGGAACCCTGACCGTCGGCGTTGATAATTTCCGTGGTGACGCCCTGCAACAGCATGTTCACCGCGGTGGGCAAAGCAGCGGGAACGGCGTGGCTGTGGATGTTGAGGAAGCCCGGCGCGATGTACAACCCGGTGGCATCGATCTCCGTGCGCGCATGCGCCCGCGCGAGGTCGCCGATCTGGGCGATGTGGCCGTGAAGGATGGCGACGTTTGCGGAATAGGGCTTATCCCCGCCGCCGTCATAGATGGTGCCGTGACGGAGGATTACGTCGTATTCCGGAGCAGGGGAGGAAGCGCGGAGGGAGAGCGCCGCCATCACAACGGCAGCGGTGAGAATTGCCCACGCAACGAAGCAATAACCGCGTGTGGGGGCGACTTTGGCTCGGCGCAATTTCCTCACGGTGACGCCTCCAAGGCAACTGCGTGGACGGCGGAATCATAGGCGGGAGGGGAATGGGTTTCAACAATGGGCGCAGGGAGGGGAGGGAGCCGGAGCGGACCCGCTGGAGACGTATCTACCGTAACCTTTCGGCTGCTGCGCCGTTATGGTATTGAGATGCCGCATGCCTGGAGTTCCCGTTGACCACTCCTCTCGCCGAAGCGGACGAGCGGCTGCTGATTGAAGCGGCGCAGAAGGACCCGCGGCGCTTTGCAGAGCTCTACGAGGCGAATTTCGAGCGCGTCTACGGCTACGTGGCGCGGCGGGTACGCGACCGTGCAGTGGCCGAAGACGTAACGGCGGACGTGTTCCATCAGGCGCTCGCGAATCTGCCGCGATTCGAATGGCGCGGCGTGCCGTTTGCCGCCTGGCTCTACCGCATCGCGGCCAATGCGATTGCCGACCGCGCGAAACGCTCGATACGCGAATCGGCCAGCTACGTGATTGAGCCGGCGAGCGATCCTCCGCAGCCCGAGATTGAGGACGCGGAACGCCGGGGGGCGCTTTACCGCTCCGTGCGCGAACTGCCCGAGGACCAGCGCAAAGTGGTGGTGCGGCGGTTTGCCGAGCATCGCAGCATCCGTGAAGTCGCCAGTGAGATGGGACGTTCGGAGGGAGCGATCAAACAGCTTCAATTCCGCGCGCTCGAGACGCTGCGAGCGCGCCTGAGTGAATACCATGGCTGAACTTTCTCAATTCGACCGGCTGGACCTGGCCATCGAGCGGCTGCTGGCCCGGCGCGACTCGCTGCCGCCCTCCACGGAGCCGGAATTGGCGGCACTGGTGGAAGTCGCCGCGGCGCTCGCTGATCTGCCCCGCGAAGAATTCCGCAATCGTCTGAAATCCGAATTGGAGGCGAAAACTCGAATGAGCACAACCACCGTTAATCCCATCCGCGAGGGGTTCCGAACCCTCACGCCCTATCTCATCGTCCGGGAAGCGGACGCGCTGCTGGATTTCGTGAAGCAGGCGTTCGGCGCGCAGGAGCTCTACCGCGGAACCGGCTCGGCGGGAGGCATGCACGCCGAGGTGCGCATTGGCGATTCCGTGGTGATGCTCGGCGGAGGGAGCCAGCCGGCCATCATGCCCATGCCCGCTTCGCTGTGGATGTATGTGGAGAATTCGGACGCCGTCTATGCGAGCGCGTTGCGCGCCGGCGCGAAGACGATCACGCCTCCCACGGACCAGCCCTATGGCGACCGCGAAGCCGGGGTCGTCGACGTGGCGGGGAACCATTGGTACATCTCGACCCACAAAGGCGCGCGCTACGTGCGTCCGGGAATGCACGACGTGAATTTGTATCTGCACCCCAACGAGCCAGGGAAGCTGCTGGAGTTTCTCGAGAAGGGATTGGGGGGCGAAATCCTGGAACGTCACAACGCACCGGATGGGACTCTGGTTCATGCCGAAATCCGCATCGGAAGTTCGGCGATGGGGATGGGAACCGCCCGGGAAGAGTATCCGGATATGCCGACGGCGATCTACATGTATGTGCCCGATGTGGACGCGGTGTACGCGCGCGCCATCGCCGCGGGGGCCGCATCGCTCTATCCGCCCGCCGACCAGCCCTACGGGGACAGGAATTGCGGTGTGCGCGATGTGTGCGGCAATCATTGGTACATCTCGACGCATATTCGGGACGCGGCATAACGGGACGGCGGCCGAGCGGAAGCATGCTGGCCCCGGACGAGCGGGACCGGAGCGACGAGGCAGTCGGTCAGTGGGAGAGAATTTCGAGATAGAGGGCGCGCAGCAGGCGGCCGCGCTCTTCCATCAAGGGCCGCAGTTCGCCCTGCCAGTTGAGTTCCCATTGGCGCAGGAGCCGCGTGATTCGCTCCGTCAGGGCAGGCTCTGGCCAGCCG
This sequence comes from Candidatus Acidiferrales bacterium, assembly GCA_035624135.1. Taxonomy (GTDB): domain Bacteria; phylum Acidobacteriota; class Terriglobia; order Acidiferrales; family UBA7541; genus JOPF136. The sequence goes on from DASPSB010000126.1 coordinate 4,057, forward strand.
GCCATGGGCCGACCGGTGATCAGGCGAGTGGCATGGTCGGTGGCGCGATAGAGCATGGCGGTGAGCCGCAGGTCGTCCGCCTGCTGCGCATCGAGGGCTCCCGCGCGTGCCAGGGGTGCGATTTGCTCGAGCGTGTTGCCGCCCTCTCCGCCGACGGCGCGGGAGAACGCCAGATAGCCGATAATGTATTCGAGGTCGTAAAAGCCGCCGGGCATTTTTTTGAAGCGGCCTTTGGCCCGCGGAGCGGCGGAATCCTGCTCGACTTTGGTGCGGATGCGGACCAGTTCGCGTGCCATCTCCGCGGCCTGAGCGGGGCCAGCATAACGCGCGCGAAGGGCAGCCTGCGCTTCCTCCACAACGCGCGCGCCGAACGCCAGATTTCCGGCGACGGGACGCAGCTTCAAGAAGGTAATTGCTTCCCACGGAGCTGCGTCCGTGGAGAGATAGCGCACAAGCGACTCAACGGTGGGCACCAACTCTCCTTCGGTGCCGCGCGGGCGAAGGCGCGTATCCACGGCAAACAGGACGCCTTCCCGTGTGTGGCTGCTGACGAGCTGTACGAGGTGCTCAGCGGTTCGGCGCCAGCGGGCGAGCTCGGCAACGGTGAGGCCATCGGCCACGGCGAACAGCAAGTCGGCATCGGAGCCGATGGACATTTCCCGGCTGCCCATGCGGCCGAGGGCGAGAACGGCGAAAGGCTGGAGGGTGCGCGCATCCGAAGCGCCCTCGAAGGTTTCCTCGACCGCAAGCCGGAGGGCTTGCCGCAGAGCATTTTCCGCGAGCGAGGTGAAGCGCGCGAGGAAGGGAAAAGGCGGGGGCTCGGGCCCTTCGCAGACGCCGAGCAATTGCGCAGCGACCTCAGGAAGGAGGGCGACGCGATACTCGCAGCGAAGGTCGTCGGCACGCTGCGCCATGGTCCGGAAGAACGGCAGCATCGGCTGGGCATGCGGCGCGGCTGCGGCGATTTGTTCGATCCCCTCGGGATGGCGGCAGAGGAGATCCACGGCGAGGTCGCTGCGTTCGAAAAGGGCGGCGGCGCGGCGCAGGCATTCGGGCTCGGCTTCGAGACGCTCCATCACCGCTGGGGAAAGCAGTGCCGAGGCGAGATATCGGAGCAAGCCGCGGCGCAGAAAACTGGCCGATTCGAGGCCGGCAGTAAGTTGGGCTGCTTCCGCGCCGAGGGCAGGGAATTCTTCGTCCAAGCGGCGCAAGAGAGCAGGGCCTGCCGAATCCTCTGCGGCCGCGGCGCGGGTGCGCGGGCGTGGTCCGGCGCCCTCCGGCCGTTGGCGGAGCAGCAGCCGGTTGTAAATCTCGCGCACGTGATCCAGGTGTTGTGCGAGGCGGGCGAGGAGAATGCTTCCGAGAGATCGCGAGGCAGTGCCCGGGGCGGCTTCGATTCCGCAGCGGCGCGCCAGGCGGTCGAGCGAGTCGGGCGGTTCCGGAAGTTGATGGCGCTGGAGACCGTCGCGAAGCTGCATGCGATGCTCGATCGTCCGCAGGAACTCGTACGCGGAAGCAAGCAGGTGAAAATCGTGGCCGGAGACATGCCCTTTGTCGTGGAGCCGCTGGAGGGCGACGAGCGTGGGCGCGGCTTGAAGCCAGGGATCCTCGCCGCCGTAGAGGCGCTGCAAGCACTGGGCGAGGAACTCGATGTCGCGGATTCCGCCGGGGGAAAGCTTCACGTGCATCGCCGGAGGTTCGGACGGCGATTGGCGAACGAGGTTCACGGCGGCGGCCAGACGGCGTGCGCGGCGGCGGGCGTGGCGGCGAGAGAGCGTGCGGGTGATCTGTTCCCGGGCATTGAGCACGGCCTCGACGACCTCGAGGCGAAACTCGCGCTGGTATACCAGTGGACGAACTTCCTTGAGGAACAGGCGCGCCGTCTCGCGGCCGCCAGCGCAGCCGCGCGCGCGGATCAAGGTTTGCAGCTCCCACTCGCGCGCACGAGTGCGGTAGTAATCGACCGCAGCGGGAACGCTGATGACCAGTTCGCCTTCGCTGCCCTGAGGACGAAGCCGCAAATCGACGCGAAAGACGGCGCCTTCCGGCGTGCTTTCGGCGATGAGCTTGAGGAGGGCCTGGGCGAGCCGGATGAAATATTCGCGGTTCGAAATTGTTCCTGCGGCGCCCCCCGAGGTTTCCCCGTCTGCTGCGTACAGGAACATCAGGTCGATATCGGAACAGTAGTTGAGCTCATTGCCGCCGAGCTTTCCGAGCGCGAGGACGGCGAATTCGGAGCGCCGCGGCTGAGCGCCTGCGACGGTCGATTGAGGCTGGCCGTAGGCGGCTGCAAGCGTCCTCTCGCCCATCTGCAAGGCGCATTCGAGGAGCAAATCGGCGAGTTGGGAGAGCTCGAGTGTGACCTCGGCCAGCGTGGCGAGCTTCAAGACGTCGCGCAGCATGATGCGGAGGTATTCGCGGCGTTTGAACCGGGCCAGCAGCACTGCGGCTCCGGTGTCGCGCGAGGCCGTTTGGAAGCGGGTAAATTCGTCGCGCAGCTCTTCGACCGTGCGCATGCGTTCGATCCCGAGGGCACCGCGGGCGGGAATCTGGCCGGGCCGGCGGGGACGCAGAACGGTCATCAGCAATTCCGGCTGCTGGAGAAGCGTCTCGGAAAGAAAACGGCTGTAGCTGAATACGGTAAGCAAATAGTGCAGGGACGCAGGATTTACTTCGAGAAATGCGAGAACATCGGGCGGCGCGCCTCCGTCGGGGCGGAAAAATCTTTCCAGATAATTGAGGGCGTCGTCCGGAGCGGGCATTTGGGCCAGCAGCGGTGCAAGCGCGCCGCGCAGTCCGGATGGGAGACGCTGCTTGATGAGCGCGAGGTTGGCCTCCGCACGGGAGCGATTGGCAAAAAGCACGTTGGAGTATTCAGAAAGCATTGACGCGGTTATACCACGGGGCTTGCGCCAGCCGGGCGGTTCGCGGGATACGGTGCTGCGGGGAATGGCAATTATTCCGCGGCTTCGAGCCAGAGGGCGCAGGCCGCCCGGAAGATGCGGTCGCGAGCGGGCTGTGAGCTTTGAATAGTCGGGCCGGCTTTGGCCGCTTTGGATTCTGCAGCCGCGGCGGTGCGGGCAGCCTCAGCCGCAGCCAGAACAGCCGATTTGACGGATTTCGCCGACTCCTGCATGGCGCGCTGCGCGAGAGCGACGTAGGCGGCAGAGGCAGCGGATTCCGCGGCGGTCTTGGCTAGGGCTACGGAGGCGGCTTTGGCGGCTTTGGCGGCCCAGAGGGCCGAAGCCGGGGACTCACGAGTGTCGGCTCCCGAGGCGGACTGTGCCTGCTCCGACGCGGCAGTGGCCGCGGCTGCTGCTTCAGGCAGGGTGCGCGCCTCGCGGCAGAGCTTGCGGGAGGACTCCGGGAGACCGGGCAGCTCGGCAACCAGGCGTTGAACGGTGAGCACGGCCAGGCGCTCGGCCAGGCGCTGTTTGCGCTGAATGGGCCAGTCGAGCGAGCCGTCGAAAGCGGCGAGGACGGGGAGCAGATGCTTTGTGCGCGATTCAGGCGATACCTGGATCTTGCAGAGCGGGCTCAGGTCGAGACAGTGGACATCGTCGGGAGAAGAGGTCCAGGGAAGGCCGCGAAAGACGGAAAGCAACTCCATCCCGTTGGCCCGGCCACTGCCCTCGGGATTGGGGGAATCGCGGAGCAGGCCGCCGAATTGCTTATCGAGGATGCATTGCAGGCGCTCGGGGCCTGAGGTGCAAGCACAGGCGGAAGCCGCACAGATGGGACACAGGATCGCGTCGTCGCCAGTGCCGCCGAGGCCGTCGACGGCGAGCAGCTTTCCGCAGCCGGTGCACATGGCGGCATACCGGGTGTCCAGCAATCGTTCGCTCGAAGGCACGAGCGCTCCGGAGGCCTCGAGCCGGCGGCTGATGAGACGAATCTGCATGTACACGCCGCTCTGGGCATCCACCTCGGCGAGCATGGCGCGGGCGTAGTCGGCATTGAGAACGTCTTCCATGAAGCAATCGAAAAAGGCGCGGGCTTCCTCTTCACTGAGAAAATCCTCGCCGTAAGTGAGATCCGTGCCATCGGTCCATTCGACGGAGAAGAGTTGGCCGCGGGCGGCGGCGAGTTTGCGAAGAGCGCGTGATCTGGTCTGCCCTCCGGGGATCGGGGGCGACCCGCGCTCGGAGAGAATCTCCATGGCCGCGTCGAGGTTCGAGCCGCTACTTCCGAACAGAGCTACAGCGAGGCGCTTTTCCCGGCGGGTAGGGAATTGAGGGCGCGCAGCGACTGCGGCCTGAAATTGGGCCGGGAGGGAACGGAAGCGTTCGTCGAGCGATTTGAGCTTGGGTTCCGCCATCCGAATCGTTTAGGGCCGCCGACCGATGCAGCGAATCGAGTATGAAAGAGAGCAAGGATTGGGTCAAGAATGCTTCGACGGCCGGGCTAGGAGTTGAGAATGTGGAAGTGAACGGAGCGATGGTAGGCGGCAGGGGGCACGACGCGCCTGCGGCAGGCAGGTCGTGCCCCTCCAACTCAGACGTCAGATGTCGTAATAGAGCTGGAATTCGTAAGGGTGGGGGCGCATGCGCACCGGGTCGATTTCGTTCTTGCGCTTGAATTCGATCCAGAGATCGATGAATTCCTCAGTGAAGACGTCGCCCTTGAGCAGGAATTTGTGATCGTCTTCGAGGGCGCGCAGGGATTCGTCGAGCGAGCCGGGCAGCGAGGGGACCTGCTTCAATTCCTCGGGTTCGAGGTCGTAAATGTCCTTGTCGAGCGGATTGCCGGGATTGATTTTGTTTTCGATCCCGTCGAGGCCAGCCATCATCATGGCGGAGAACGCCAGATACGGATTGCAGGAGGGGTCGGGCGGACGGAATTCGAGCCGCTTGGCCTTGGGGCTGGGGGAATACATCGGGATGCGGACGGCGGCGGAGCGATTGCGGCGCGAATAGGCCAGATTCACCGGGGCTTCGTAGCCGGGAACCAGACGCTTGTAGGAGTTCGTGGTGGGGGCGGCGAAGGCCACGATTGCCGGGGCGTGCTTCAGAAGTCCGCCGATGTACCAAAGGGCGGTCTGCGAAAGGCCGGCGTATCCGTCGCCTGCGAAAAGTGGCTTGCCCTTGAGCCAAAGAGACTGGTGGGTGTGCATGCCGGAGCCGTTGTCGCCAAAGAGCGGCTTGGGCATAAAAGTGACCGTCTTGCCGTATTGATAGGCGACGTTGCGCACGATGTATTTGAAAATCATGAGGTTGTCGGCGCTGCGGACGAGAGTCTCGTAGCGCACGTCAATCTCGCTCTGGCCGGCGGTAGCGACTTCGTGGTGATGACATTCGACGTGCATACCGCAGGCCATCATCCGCTCGGTCATTTCGGTGCGCAGATCCAAGTAATGGTCTGTGGGAGGAACGGGGAAGTAGCCTTCCTTGTAGCGGGGACGGTAGCCCAGGTTGTGCTCGGCGCGGCCGGAGTTCCAGCGGCCTTCCTCGGCGTCGATATAGTAAAACGAGTGCTGAGGAAGGGACTCGAAGCGGATGTTGTCGAAAATGAAGAATTCGGCTTCGGCGCCGAAGAATGCCTGGTCGGCGATTCCGCTGTAGCCGAGGTAGGCCTCGGCTCTCTTGGCAATCTGGCGGGTATCACGGGAATAGGGTTGCTTGGTGACGGGGTCAACGGCGTCGGCGATCATGCAGAGGGTGGGGACTTCGCGGAAGGCATCCATAAAACAGGTGCTCGGGTCGGGCGCCAAAAGCATGTCCGATTCGTGAATGGCGGCCCAGCCACGGATGGAACTGCCGTCCATCCCAAATCCTTCGGTAAAGCTCTCCTCAGTGAGTTCCCCGATGGGGAAGCTGACGTGCTGCCACACGCCGGGAACGTCGGCGAAGCGCAGATCCAGAATCTTGGCATTATTCTTCGCCGCATACTCCAATACCTGTTTCGGCTGCATCTCGACTGCCTCCTGGTTTTCTCCGGGATGGATACAAAGAACGGAGGACTATAGCGCATCGGCGGAAGCGCTTCAATCCAGAAGAAAAAGACATATCGGCCTGCCTGTGGAAAGTTCAATGCTTTCTTCATTCATGAAGAATCCAAATGGAATGAATCAAAAGTCTGCTTGCAAGAGGAAACGCAGTTGCACGCGCGATGCTATTGAGGCATGAAGATAGAGAGACAGCGACGCTTGACGCGGAGGAAGGAGAATCGCTGGGCTGAGTCGGGATGAAAACATACAGATTCACGAAGAGATCGAAGATTGATGCGCCGGCGAGCGAGGTATTCAACTGGCTGGGCCGGCCGGGCGCGTTCGAGCGGCTGATCCCACCGTGGGAGTCGGTGACCACAATCTCGCGAAGCGGCACGGCGCCGCAGGCGGGGTCGCGCACGGTGTTTACGATCAAAACCGGCCCGTTTCGACGGCGATGGGTAGCCGAGCATACCGCATACGAACCCGGGCGAATGTTCGGGGATGAGCAAATCTCGGGCCCGTTCAAGCGGTGGGTGCATACGCACACCGTCGAGCCCGCAGAAGGCAATTCGTGCTTTCTGAGCGACGAGATTGAATACGCGCTTCCCCTGGGCGCACTGGGCGGCGCATTCGGGGCGGGATTCGTGCAGCGCAAACTGGAGCGCGGGTTCGCCTATCGCCACCTGATCCCTGCGCAGGACGTTGGCGCGCACCTGAAATGGTCGCGAAAGCCGCTGCGGATTCTGGTGAGCGGAGCGTCGGGCCTGGTGGGGAGCGCGCTGGTAGCTTATCTCTCCGCCGGAGGGCATGCGGTGACGCGGCTGGTGCGGGGCGGGTGCGACAGCGCGCCTCCGCCCGGCATTCCCACGCCCAGTCTGAGTTGGGATCCAAGCGGCGCGGGATTTTCATCCGCGTCCGCGCTCGAAGGATTTGACGCGGTGGTTCATCTAGCGGGGGAAAACATCTCCGGAGGGCGATGGACCGCGGAAAGGAAAGCTCGCATCAGGGACAGCCGGGTTCAGAGCACTAAGATTTTAGCGGAGGCGATGGCACGACTGGTGAAACCGCCGCGCACGTTGGTGGTGGCGAGCGCAATCGGGTATTACGGAGACCGGGGCGAGGAAAACCTGGTGGAAGCGAGCCCGCGCGGAAAGGGGTTCCTGGCGGAAGTTTGCGGGGCGTGGGAAGCAGCCGCACAGCCGGCGCGCGCGGCGGCGATACGAGTGGTGAACCTGCGCATCGGGGTTGTGCTGAGTCCCAGGGGCGGGGCGCTGGCGAAGATGCTGCCGCCGTTTCGGATGGGAGCAGGGGGACCTATCGGTGACGGGCGACAGTGGATGAGTTGGATAGCGCTGGATGATCTGCTCGACGTAATCCTGCATGCCATCGCCGATGAATCTCTGAACGGCCCGGTAAACGCGGTGGCGCCGCATCCGGTGACGAACGAGGAATGGACAGAAATGCTCGCGAAAGTCCTGCGGCGACCGGCGGTGCTGCCGATGCCTGGATTTGCCGCACGAGCCGCATTTGGCGAAATGGCGAACGAGCTGCTGCTGGCGAGTACGCGGGTGCTGCCGGAACGGCTGCTCGCGGCGCGGCATTTTTTTCGTTTTCCTGAGGCGGAGCCAGCGCTGCGGCACCTCTTGGGTTGCCAAGCGGCGTGAAGCACGGACGGCCGTGTCAGAGGCAGGCAAGTTGCGTTTAGTGGAAGGCCGGTTTGCGGCTGGGCTGGGGTTAAGGAGCGGTCTCGCCTTTGGCTCTGGCGAGGATGTCGTAGACAGGCTTGTTGTCGGCGTAAACGCGCCACTCTTTGATGAGGCCGTTTTCGACGACCGCCAGCCAGGCGGCCGGCGTCCTCCATTGGTTGGAGATAGGGAGCTGGCCCTCCGCGGAAATGGTTCCTCCGGCCGCGCCGAAAACGGCGACGTGATTTCCCTGCGACAGGATGTATTCGTGAGAGACCCAGTAGTCGGGACAAAAGGCGTAATAACCTCGCCAGGCTTGTCGCATTTTGTTGCGACCGCGGATGCTCACGCCCAGGGAGTCAACGAATATGTGGTCCTCGGTCATCATCTCCGCGAGATAAATTGGGTCACGCGTATTGATTCGCGCCAAGAACTGCAAAACGGCTTCGACTGGGGTCATCTGCAGCTCCCATATGGTGAGCGATGCCCCCAAAGTATACTTTCTGGAGGCGGCCGAGTGCATGGCGCTGTAAACTCGCAGGAGTGTGCCGCTTACGACCGGACTTCGGCCGACCGATAGATGGCAGAAATGCAAGCAAAGGTGCCCTTTTCTTTCCGCCTGATCGCGGCGACCCTATCCCACATCGTTGTCGCTTGCGGGCTTGCGTTCGCGCAGCAGAGTGCAAGGCAGCCGGATTCGAAGACGCCGCTCTCGGACCAGTGGGCGAGGACGAATCTGGACGGGTGTCTCCTGGTTGTCGCAGGAAGGCCCGGAATATTCAATTTCGAAGACCGTGAAACATACAAGTTATCTGGCAACACTGCGGAATTAGAGCAAATTGACTACAAGGAAGTGATTGTGGAAGGCAGGGAAGATGCTTCCCTGCGCCCGATCCATGCATTCCGAGTGGACCGAGTGGTTCAGGTTGTGGAGACGCCGAGGGCCCACCAGGACGCGGCGTTCGGCGACCCGTCCGCCTGGCAAACGGTGAGAATTGAGAAATACGGGATCCAGTTCTCTCACCCGAGCATGGTTTCTGTGAGTTTCTCTGCTGACTCGAAATACTCGAGACCAGATTTTAGGAAGAATCAGAGCGTGGTCCCGCTCGCGTCCCTGGGAATTCCCGGAGAGCTGTACGCGGGGTCCAATTTTGGGGGCGGCGGGGCCTTCATTTTTGTGCAGCCGGAGATCAAGACCCGCAGGTCCTGCGAGGAGTTCGAACGTGACGAGAATGCGAGTCGCGCCGGGTACACAGCGGGAGGAATCCATTACAGCGCTACTTTTGAACTAGGAGCGGGTCTCAGCCATCAGTACAGCTACTATCATTTCCACACGTTCGAAGACGGAGTTTGCTACGAACTGGAGTTCGTCTTCATCCAATTCAGCGTCCACGTGGTCGCCGGCGGGTGCACGATCGCGCCCGTGGAAAAGACGGACTATCAAGAGGTGATCGATGCCTTGATGGCGCAGGTGGCCTACTTCCCGCCGCGCGGGCCGGCGCGCAAGGCCAAGCCTCAGTCATAGTATTCGGTTCCGAGGTGAGTGATGAGCGGTTCGCCGCGCATCCAGCGCAAGGTGTTCTTGAGCTTCATCAACTGAATGAACAGATCGTGCTCAGGATAGAGCTCGGGCGCACACATGGGGGATTTGAAATAGAAGCTGAGCCATTCCTGAATGCCACGGAGGCCTGCGCGCTGGGCGAGATCGAGGAAAAGGGTGAGGTCCAGAACGATGGGCGCGGCGAGGATGGAGTCGCGGCAGAGAAAATCCACTTTGATCTGCATCGGGTAGCCGAGCCAGCCGAAGATGTCGATATTGTCCCAGCCTTCTTTGTTGTCGCCGCGCGGAGGGTAATAGTTGATGCGGACCTTGTGGTGAATTTTGCCGTAGAGGCTGGGATAAAGATGCGGCTGCAGGATGTATTCGAGCGAGCCGAGCTTGGATTCTTCCT
>DASPSB010000129.1:0-10454 GCA_035624135.1 Candidatus Acidiferrales bacterium
CAGTCCCGGCGGAACGGGCAGGTTCGAGCCGTGGATCTTGGTGGTAGCGAGCGCGAGCCTAGGATTGCTTTTGGTCCTGATGACAAACCTGGCAGGCTGCTTCTACGTGGCGGTGCGCGGAGCGACGCCGGCATTTCCGCACGAATTTGAGCAGCGGTTTCTGGCGCTGGTGGCTTGGGGATTCCTGGTTCCGTTTGTGTGGGGATTCAGCGCTAAGTGGATGCCGGTGTTCCTGGGATTGAAGCCTTTTCGGCCGCGTCTGTTGCAGACTGCGGTGGGGATTAATCTGACCGGCATCGCGCTGACGCTTTGCGGAGCGGGCTGGGCCGGAGTCTGGTGTTTTGTCGTGGGCGCGGGGCTGGCCGCCCGGGCACTGCGGATGTTTGAGCCGGCCGTGAACGAAGCAAAGATTAGGGGCGTACATAGGAGTTTCCCGTTCTTTGTGCGCATGGCTTACGGATGGCTGCTGATTGCCGCCCTACTCGGAGTGGCCGCCGACAGGTGGGACAGTTCGGGTGGAATCTGGGGGGCCTCGCGCCATGCGCTGACCGTCGGGTTCGTGGCCGTAATGATTTTGAGCGTGGGCCAGCGAATTTTGCCGGCGTTTGCAGGAATGCAGCTGCTGTGGAGCACGAAACTGATGTTCGCGGGACTGGCACTGATAACGCTGGGATGCAGCCTGCGGGTTTCCTGCGAGGTGCTCGCCTACCAGGGATACGCGACGTGGGCGTGGTCCGTATTGCCGTCCTCTGCGTTGTGCGAGCTTGCCGGGCTGACTGTGTTTGCGATCAATATTCTGGGAACCTTCCTGCTGGAGCCCAGCCACGCACACAAACAGACGATGGTGGTGGGAGAGCCGCTGAAGTTGTCGTGAATGCCTGTCCTAAATCTCAAAACTCCGAGGTCGGAACTTCGCGTTCGCGTGGAGCCTTAGCGGGGAACCGCCCGGCATGAGGATTCGCGAGCAAGCGTATTCGGCAGGCGGAGCGAGCGAGTCGTAGACTGCTCTCGCCGGAACGGCCGATGCGATGTGCACAGAGGGAACGGCGCTCCGTCCAGCCTCCGTGGCAATCACTTTTTGCCCACGAAACGCACCCGCAGTGTAAGCGCGCGGCCCTGCCCGCCGGCAAAAGTGCCGAAGTTGGGCGCGTCAATGTTGTTCACCACGGTGTTGGGATTCTTGTGACCGATGATGTTGACTTCCTCGAGGCGCGCCGCCCAGATATAGCCGTGGAAGCCGAATTTCTTTTCCAGCCCCAGATTCAAGTTCACATAGTCGGGAAAGCGCATCGATTCCGGCAGGCCGACGAGCTGTTGTTGGAAGTTGACTACGCTGAAGGGATATCCCGTCCGATATTCGAGGAAATAGCTGAACTGGAGGCCCCAGAAATGCGCCGGGACCCATCCCCAGGTGAGCAAGCGATTGGGAGCATCCCAGGCAAGCGGTCCGGATTGCTGAGCGGCGTAGAAGATGGAGCCGAGCGCGGGATCCAGGTCCTGGTTGGAGTGCGCGAGCGATCGCGTGTACGCGGCGTAGAAGCCGGTATCCGCAGCGAGGTTGTAGCGCACGGAAAAGGAAGCGGAGCGGTAGCGGTCCTTCCGATGATCCTCGAGCAGAAAAATTCCACCCGGCTGCGCGGGCTGCTGGTCCACGAAAGCGAACCCGTGATATCCGTTGCGGGCCAGAAGCTCGAGGCCGATGAGCGTCTTGCGTCCCAGTTTTTGCTGCCAGCCCGCGCTGGAGGTGGTGAAGCGCGGCTGTTGCAGGCCGCCCGGCGGCAGCGCAAACCGGCTTTCCACCGGACCGAGAGTGACGATTTTTCCGGTGGGGTCGTAAAACGTATCGAACTGCTGCTGATCGTAAACCTGGCCAATCTGCAGCAGGTTCAGCGGGGCATTGTAGATGCCCCATCCCAGCGAAAGCTTGGCGCGATCGTCTCCAAAAGGCAGCACGTTGCCGGAGACGCGCGGTTCGGCGAGCCCGCTTCCCGTAAAGCTGTCCCAATCCGTGCGCAGACCGGCCTGGAGAATGAATCGCCTGGAAATCGTCCAATTATCCTGAGCGAATCCCCCGGCCTGAGTGTTGGAGAGAACAGGATTTGCCGCTCCAGCGAACGTGGTTTCGCGCGCCAGGGTGCCATCAGCGCGAAGGGCTTCGATTTCGCCGCGCTCGGCGGACTGCGAGGTTCGCAATGCCGAAAAATTGAAGCCAGCGGAAAGCTGGTGGGTTCCAAGCCAGTGACGCGCGGGAGCGGTGGCACTCCCTACGCCCTGCACGCGCCGTCCGCGCTGGTGAAGCCTTTGGAAATAATTTCCGCTGGTTCCGTTGACGAGTAACAGGTACGGCTGTGTGCCTTGGGGGACCTCGTCCATAAGTTCGCCGTCGGCCGCGAAACCCAACTCCAACAGCGTGTCTTGCAGCCACACTTGGTCCTTGATGGAGACGAACGCGCGCCGCTCGTCGGCAGTGAGCGTGGTGGATTGAGGATCCAGCGCATCCAGTCCGAGGTTGGTGTCGTGCTTGCGGTTGTAGAGGAAACTCGCGTGCAGGATGTGCTTCGGCGAAATGTTGTACTGAAGACGAAGCAGATTGTCGCCAGCCCATTCCTGTGAGGTGTTGGCGCCGGCGGGCTGTTGGGTGACGACCGCAAAAGTGTGCTGGATGCTGATCGATTCGGAGAACCAGAAGCGGCCACGCTTGATTGGTCCAGAGAAGGTGAAGCGGGGATACCAGTTGCCCAGGTGCGTGCCTTCCTGAATGTTGATGGCGGGGATGGGGTCCACCGTTCCGAACCGCCAACGGTCGTCTCCGTCGGGTGTTTCCAGGCTGAGCAGGCCGGCGCCGGAATGGGCATACTCGGCGCCCAGCCGTCCGGTTTGAACTTGCGCCGCGCGAGTAGCATCTACGCTGAAGCGGGAAGTCAGCGCGCCGCTGAGCGGGTCTCCCACTTCGAAGCTGTCCAGCAGATATACGGTTTCTTCGGTGCGCGCGCCGGCGATGTGCAGGTTGTTCTGATTGTCCTGCACGATCTCCGGAAGCGCGACCAGGCTTTGCTGCAGCACGTGGGAGCTGGGCACTGGAATGTCGCGCACATCGCGGGAGGTGAGCGTGGAACTCTGCGAAGTGTCCTGCGTGTCGATCTGATCGGGAGAGGCGACGACCTGCACTTGCTGGAGAAGCTCTTCTGCATGCTTCAGAGTGAACGTCAATTCGTTGGCGCCGGGTTCGAGGGCCAGCGTCTGTCCGGTCAACAGAAAAAAGCCGGTCTTGCGGACCTCGACCTTGTATTCACCCGGCGGGAGATTTTTGAGAACGAACCGGCCGGCTTCGTCCGTTTCCGCGTGAAACGAATGGCCGCTCGCGTTTTGCAACTGGACCTGCGCAGACTTGACGGGCACGCCGTCTTCGTCAACGATCAGCCCCACACAATCGGCCGTATCTCCTGCCCGGCTGGCTGCGGCAGCGAGAGCGCAGAGAAGCGCCAGAGCCACTGCACGTACGTAAAATGGCTTCCAGCGAAATCGCTTCGGCCAGCGCATGTCCAGAGAGAAAAATCCCTTTTTGCATTAGAAACGAACACAACTTACGGGTGCATTCTACTCCGACGCGAATCCAGTGAACGAACTTAGATGGAAGCCAGCCGCAATTCTTTGAGGCAGGTCCCCGAGCCCAACAGCAAGGCATGCAGAGACTAGCTGTGCCCGCCGGCGAGTTCGCGGACGATTGAGCCGACAAAGTTTTTCGCGTCGCCGAACAGCATGAGCGTCTTGTCCATGTAGTAGAGCGGATTATCGATGCCCGCAAAGCCGGGGCTCATGCTGCGTTTGATGACCATCACGGTGCGGGCTTTATCCACGTCGAGAATGGGCATGCCGTAGATAGGGCTCGAAGCGTCCGTGCGCGCCGCGGGATTAGTCACGTCGTTGGCGCCGATGATGAGCGCCACGTCGGTCTGGGGCATATCGGAGTTGATGTCATCCATCTCCACCAGGCGCTCGTAGGGGATGTCCGCTTCCGCCAGAAGCACGTTCATGTGCCCGGGCATGCGTCCCGCCACAGGATGAATGCCGAATTTCACGTCAATGCCTCGTTTGGTCAGCGCGTCGTAGAGTTCGCGCACCTTATGCTGCGCTTGCGCTACAGCCATTCCGTATCCGGGGACAACCACCACGGAACTGGCAGCGGCGAGAATTCCGGCTGCTTCTTCCGGCGAAGCGCTGCGCACCGTTCGCTCTTCCGCCGCGGCCGCCGCGCCCGCCTGCACCTGGCCGAAGGCGCCGAACATCACGTTGGTGAACGACCGGTTCATGGCCTTGCACATGATCACCGAAAGGATGAAGCCGGAAGAGCCATCGAGCGCACCTGCGACCACTAGCACTTTGCTGTTGAGTACGAAGCCGAGGAGCGCTGCAGAGAATCCGGCGTAGGAATTCAAAAGCGAGATCACCGTGGGCATGTCTGCGCCGCCGATGGGCGTCACCAGCAGCACGCCGAACACCAGCGCCACTGCCACCATGATCGGGAACAGCACCGTGTTCGCCGGATTCACCACCAGGGCAATTGCCAGCAGCAGGGCGGCGCTGAGCACCGAAAGGCTCACAAAATTCTGCCCGCGATAAACGATCGGACGCTGTGGCAGGATTTCCTGCAATTTGCCTGCAGCGATCAGACTGCCTGTGAACGTCAGCGAACCGATGATCACCTCGAGGCCGATCTCGGCCATGCCGAATCGCGTGACTTTCGGCACGCCAACGTAATATTCCGCGATGCCAATCAGCGCGGCAGAGAGCGCGCCAAACGCATGGCTGAGCGCCGTCCGCTGCGGCACCGCCGTCATGTGGACCATGCCGAGCGGAATGCCGACCGCAGCGCCGATGATCAACGTGATGATGACCCACTGGTAGGCCACCAGTTCGGGGTTGCATAGCGTCGCACCCACCGCGAGCGCCGCTGCAATTTCGCCCGCCAACACGCCGCGGCGCGCGGAGACCGGCGAGCTGAGCCATTTGATCGCCAGGATGAAAAGGACCGTGGCGCCGATGTAGGCGAAATCGAGCAGTTGCTGGGTGGTTTCGGGCGTCATGGCTGCTTGGGTTTGCCCGTCTTGAACATGCGCAACATCCGGTCGGTGATGAAGAATCCGCCGACCATGTTGCTGAACGACGCAGCCACGGCAATCGCGCCCAGGACCGTCGAGAGCGGGCTTTCCTGCCGTCCGGCGATGATGATGGCGGCCACGACGACGATGGCGTCGAGCGCGTTGGTGAGCGACATCAGCGGCGTGTGCAGCAGCGGCGAGACCCGCTTGATCAGCTCAAACCCGACGAAGCCCGCGAGGATGAACACATAGAGGTTGGAAAGGAAATCGGCAGGCACGCGTACCCCCCTTATTTCACGGCCGCGAGCGCGGGCAATTTGAAAAATTCGCGCACGCGTTTGTTCACGATCTCTCCATCCTGGGTCAGCAACGTCTCCCGGATGATTTCGTCCTCGAGATTCATTTGCAATTTTCCGCCGCGGACCAGGTGCGCCAGGAAGGCGCTGATGTTGCGCGCATAGAGCTGGCTGGCGTGATGCGGAAGCGCGCTCGCCAGATTGAACCAGCCCACGATGGATACTCCGTTCACCACAATCTTTTCGCCCGGTTGTGTCAGTTCGCAATTGCCGCCGCGCTCCGCCGCCAGGTCCACGATCACCGAGCCCGGCGCCATTTTCGCCACCATTTCCTTGGTCACCAGCACCGGCGACTTTTTGCCCGGAACGACGGCCGCGGTGATCACCACGTCGCTTTCGGCGACCACGCGTCCCAGCATCTCGCGTTGTTTCTGATAGAAGGTGTCGTCCTGCGCGCGCGCGTAGCCCCGGGCGTCTTCCGCATCCTTCGCCTCGATGGGCAGCTCAACGAACCGTCCGCCCAGGCTTTCCACCTGCTCCTTGGCCGCGGGGCGCAGGTCGTAGGCGGAGGTGACCGCGCCCAGCCGCCGCGCCGTGGCGATGGCCTGCAATCCGGCCACACCCGCGCCGATCACCAGCACACGCGCCGGAGTGATGGTTCCCGCAGCGGTGGTCAGCATGGGCAGCATGCGCGGCAGCAGGTCCGCGGAAATCAGCACAGCCTTGTAGCCGCACAGCGTGGCCATGGAGGAGAGCGCGTCCATGCTCTGCGCGCGCGTCGTGCGCGGCATCAGCTCGATGGAGAGCGCGGTGATGCCGGCCTTGGCGATGTCGCTTACCGTGCTTAGGTCGCCCAGCGGCCGCAAAAATCCGATCAGCAACTGGCCCTTGCGGTAGAGCGGCAGGTCGGCTTTGCCGGTCTTGTCGTTGGACCCGTAGCACAGGACCTGGACGATGATGTCCGCAGCGGCGAACACAGCGGCGCGGTCGGACGCCAGCTTGGCGCCCTTCGCTGTGTAGTCGGCGTCAGTGAATCCTGATTCGAGGCCGGCGCCTGCCTCAACCATCACTTCCAGACCGTTTTTGGCCAGAGTGGGAACGACCGTTGGCACCAGGGCCACGCGGCGTTCCCCGGGAAAACTCTCTTTGGGCACACCAACAATCATTGGTTCGTGATCCTTTTCCCCTCAATTCCAGCCGCTTTGCGATGAAAGGGGAGCGCGTGGATCGTCAATGAAGAACCGACGCTGTCGCGAGGCGGCAACTCGCCAGTATTCTACCCTCAACCCCGGAAACTTTCAGCGGGGAAGGCGGCTCCGGGAGGCGCGTTTGACTTGCACAGGAGCGCGGCCTAACATGACCGCCGCATTCGGGCGGCTGCGCCTCGCGCGCCAGCCCAGTCGAGGCTGATATCCGGCCTGTGTGGAGGAATGCCGGCGAGATGGAAACCCTTCAAATCGCGGCGCGGCGAATTGACGACGTAACGATTCTCGATTTGGAAGGACGCCTGGTGCTGGGCCAGGCCACGGAAGTGCTCGGCAACGCGCTTCAGGAGGCGATGGGGAGGGGCGCGCGCAAAATCTTGCTTAATATGAAGATGGTCACGCAGGTGGACACGACCGGAATCAGCACAATCGTGCGAGCATTCGTCAGCCTGCAACGCTCCGGCGGGAAACTCGGTCTTTTCCAGATATCGGAACGCGTCCGGCAGATCCTGGATCTCACGCGCTTGCTGAACGTCATCCCCAGCTATGCCGACGAAGGCGATGGGCTCGCGAGAATCCGCTGAGCCCATCGGTGGGCCGCGGCTGTCGAAGCCGTATTACGTAGACACCAACTCGTAGAATTTGCCGAGGTCGATATTTCCGCCGCTGACCACGGCCACCACTTTTCCGCTCCCGCATCTTCCGCTGAGCGCCGCAGCCACCGCACAGGCGCCCGCGCCTTCCGCGATCACGTGATTTCGCTCGGCAACAATCCTCATCGCCGCGCGGATTTCGTCCAGCGTGCACACCACCGAACCCACAAGCAGATGGTGCGCCAGTGCCCACATGCGCGGGAAGACGCTTTTCCCGCCGCTCCCGTCCACAAAACTGGTCTTCCAGTTGGGAAATGTCTGGGCGGAACCCTTCGAAAACGAATAGGCCAGCGGCGAAGCGGTTTCCGGCTCGGCGCCATACACCTTCACGCCCGGCTTTCGCGCCGCGAACGCGGCGGCCATTCCGCACGTCAGGCCGCCCCCGCCGAACGCGGCCACCACCGCGTCCACATCAGGCAGGTCTTCCAGAATTTCCAGGCCGCAGGTGGCGTTGCCGGCGATGAATTCGTCGTCCTCGAAGGGATGCACCATTGTGCCCGTCATCGCCGGATGGCGCCGTTCGCCCAATGCCTTCCAGCACTCATCGAACGACGCCTTCACGATCTCCGCGCCCAGCCTGCGGATAGCTTCCAGTTTCGTGGCTGGCGCCGTGTCCATCACCAGCACGCTGGCGGGCACGCCCGCTTTTCTTGCCGCTAGGGCCACGCCCTGCGCTGCGTTTCCCGCGCTCACTGTCCACACGCCCCGCGCCTTTGCTTCAGGCGGCAGCAGGCGCACCTGGTTGTACGCGCCCCGGATTTTGAAGGAGCCGATGGTCTGCAGGTTTTCGAGCTTCAGGTAAATCTCCGCCGGTGCTTCGGCATAGTTCAGGCGCACCAGCGGCGTTTTCACCACGGCCTCGTAAACGTGCCGCCGCGCATCTTCAATCATCGCCTGCGGAATCGTTCTCCGGTCGGCTTCCACTTTTCCCGGCGCGCTCGATTCGGTGGGCATACGGATTCCTTTGAACCGCAGCCATGCTATTTCTGCCTCGCTGGCCCGTCAACGTCTGCTTTGGCTGATGCGCGCAGGCGCCGGCTCGTCACATCACGCCTCGCCGGTTGAGCCGCCACGTGGAAGTGTGCCAAGGTTTGCGAGCCAGTTTGGCCCTTCCAATCATCTCAAGGACCGCTATGACTCTTGCTGCCTCATTCCCTGAAGCCTCCTCGCCGAAAGTGGTGATTGTCGCCGGTGGGACTGGCGGGCTGGGCCGCGCCGTGAGTCTGGCGTTCCTCGCGCAGGGCGACCGCGCAATTGCCACCTACCGGAAAGAGGAGGAAAAGGACGTTTTGAGGGCGGCTGCTGGCGCACAGGGCAGATTGCTCGAGGGTTTCCGCATAGATGTGACGGAGGAGGCCGCGGTGAATCAAATGATCGAGTCGGTAGTGGCGCGGCTCGGCCGCCTCGATGCCCTGGTGAATACCGTCGGAGGGTACGCCGGCGGCATCAAGCACTGGGAGCTTGATACCAAAGTATTCGACCAGATGCTCTCGCTGAATCTACGTTCGGGTTACGCGCTCGGGCGCGCTGCGGTCAGGGTCATGCTGAAACAGGGTCGGGGCGCAATCGTGAACGTCGCCGCCAAAGCCGCCTTCGATCACGGCGCCGGAGCGGGCGCTTATGCCGCTTCCAAAGCCGCCGCAGTGGCGCTCATGGATTCGCTGGCCGCTGATCTGAAAGACACGAAAATCCGCGTGAACTCGATTCTGCCGAGCATCATCGATACGGAAGCGAACCGCAAGGCCATGCCCAAAGCCGATTTCTCGAAGTGGCCCAAGCCGGAGGACATTGCGCGCGTGATCGTCTATTTATGCAGCGACGCTGCCGCCGTGGTGCATGGAGCTGCTGTGCCAGTCTACGGAGAGAGCTGAGTCGTTTCTTTCTGGCGCTGCTGGAGGCAATCGTGTCGATACGACCAGTGAAACGCATGATCAAGGCCAAGCCCACGCTGGAAGGCGCTGGAGTGCACCTGCGCCGCGCTTTCGGCTTCGGCACTACCACGGAATTCGATCCCTTTTTACTTCTAGACGATTTTCGCAATGATGTTCCCGAGGATTACCTGGCCGGATTTCCCTGGCACCCGCATCGCGGCATCGAGACCATCACGTACGTTCTCGCCGGAACGGTGGAGCACGGGGACAGCATCGGCAATCGAGGCGCGATCGCCGCGGGCGACGTCCAGTGGATGACGGCGGGCAGCGGCATCATCCACCAGGAAATGCCGAAGGGCGACGCGGCTGGCCGCATGCACGGGTTCCAGTTGTGGGCCAATCTTCCCGCGGCTCTCAAGATGACCGCGCCGCGCTACCAAGAGGTGAAGGCGCCCGACATTCCGGAAATCAAAGACGACGACGGCACTCACGTCCGCGTGGTGTGTGGGAACTTCTGGGGAAAATCCGGGCCGGTGGATGGGATCACAGCCGATCCGCTCTACCTCGACGTTTCCGTCCCGCCGGGGCGCAGGAAGTCGTTTCCCATCGAGACCACGCGACACGCGTTCGCATACGTTTTCTCTGGGGCGGGGAAATTCTGCAATTCCTCCGAGCCCCTCGCCGTGCCAACCGAGCCTGTCGGCTGGCTGGACACCGCGCCGCCAACCGAGGCGGAGAACCGCTCGCTGGTGCTTTTCGATACCGGCGATGAGCTCACCGTGCAGGCGGGCGACGATGGCGTCCGTTTTCTGCTCGTATCCGGCAAACCGCTCGAAGAACCGGTGGCCTGGTATGGCCCCATTGTGATGAACACGCAGGCTGAACTCCGCCAGGCGTTTCGCGAGCTGGAGCGCGGCACCTTTCTGAAGACGAAATAGCGAGAACCCCAGGCAAGGCCCTGGCGCGCTTCCGTTTTGTCGCTGTGAGGCAAAAGCGGCTATACTAGGGGCCGATTCTGGGACAAAGCCCAAGGACGGAGACTTGCTCTCCGGGTGTCCCTGAATGGAAAGCTGGGGGAATGGGCACAATCACGAACCATGTGACCAATCACGCCGCGGGCAGCCAGCCAGCCGCAGCGCCGGATCCGGAGCTGCGCGAGTGGGTGGAATCGTTTGAAGCTTTGGTAGAAGAGAGCGGCCCGGAGCGTGCCGCGCAAATCCTCGAAGAGTTGCGCGCACACGCCGAGCGCACCGGCATCCCTCTGCGCTTCTCGGCCAACACGCCCTACGTCAACACAATACCTTACGAGAAACAGCCGCCGTTCCCCGGC
>DASPSB010000142.1:0-6225 GCA_035624135.1 Candidatus Acidiferrales bacterium
CGCGCTCGCCGGGTCCGCGAAGATGTGATGGAAATACCACGCGCGCTGCGTAAACCGGTGCTCACTGTTGATCAGTCGCCAGCTCTCTCCTCCGTCGTCGCTCCGGTAGATTCCGCTCTTCTCCGCTTCGATGATCGCGTACACGCGGTTCCCGTCCGCGCCCGAAACGGCCACGCCGATGCGTCCCAGCGTTCCCTCAGGCAGCCCGTGCCCCTCCAGCCGCTTCCATGTGTCGCCGCCGTCTGTCGAGCGGTAGAGCCCGCTGCCCGGCCCGCCGCTGGTCATGCCCCACGGCGTACGGCTCGCTTCCCACAGCGCGGCGTAAAGGATGTGGGAGTTGTGCGGATCGAAATCGAGATCGATTGCGCCCGTCCTCTCGTCCTTATAGAGGATTCGCTGCCACGTCTTTCCGCCGTCCGTCGAACGGAACACGCCTCGCGTTTCGTTCGTCCCATAGACATGGCCCATCGCTGCCACGTACACCACATCCGGGTTTTTAGGATTCACCAGGATCGTCGCGATGTGCTGCGAATCCTCCAGGCCGATGTGCGTCCACGTTTTTCCCGCGTCCACCGATTTGTACATCCCGTCGCCAAACGAAATGTTCCCGCGGATGCACGATTCCCCCGTGCCCACGTAAATCACGTTCGGGTCCGACGGCGCCACTGCAATCGCGCCCACCGACATGATGGATGTCTTGTCGCTGCTCGGAGTCCACGTCCATCCGCCGTTTGTCGTCTTCCACACTCCGCCGGCTACCCCGCCGAAGTAGTACGTGTTCGGTTCGCCCGAAACGCCCGTCACCGCCAGCACACGCCCGCCGCGGAACGGTCCGATCTGCCGCCACTGCATCCCCTTCATCGCCTGTTCGTCAATCGTCTGTCCAGCCGCGCGCGTGCTGCACAGCACGCATGCCGCTATCATTGCTACGATGACTGCCCGCAGTTTCCCTCGCATTTCTATCCCCTCCGGCTCGCCACTAGTCACACGCCACTAGCCACTTCTTAATGGCCGCGAGATTCTACAGCATCAGGGAGTGCTGTGCAGGTCCTGGTTGATTTCAACCACCCTAGGCCGAAAAGCACCGGGTTGGCCGCCACCAACCCCCGATTTGGGCCGCGGATTTGCCATCTAACGGGTTGGAAGCTAATGGGTTAAGCTGAGGCGCCTGAGGCTGCTCCTTTGGCCTGGGGCGTGCACCTATCTCGATGGGCTGACTATGCGGATTTGTTCCACACTATCGCTTGCTGTGCTTCTCCTCCTTGTTGCCCCTAACTCTCATGCGCAGGTTCAGCCCCCCGGCCAGCCCGACGACCAGCTTTCTGCTCCGTACGACTCCCAGGCTCCCGATCAGGCCCAGCAGCAGCCCCCGACCATCGTCGCGCGCATCAGCCTGATACAGGGAAACGTCTCGACCCAGCGCGGCGATTCCGGCGACTGGAACGCCGCCACGATGAACACTCCCGTTGTGCCCGGCGACCGCGTTTCCACCGGCGACCGCTCGCGCTCTGAAGTTCAGCTCGACTTTGCGAACATTATCCGGCTCGACCAGAACGCCGTCATTCGCATCGCCAATCTCGACCCGCATCACATCCAGATCGAGCTGGCTCAGGGGCTGGTGAGCTTCGACTCGTTTCCGGCCTCCGATTCGGACGTGGAAATCGATACTCCCAACTTGGCGATTCACCCTCAGCGCGACGGCGCGTATCGCATCGAGGTGAATGACCAGGGCGAAACGCTCGTCACCGTGCGCCGCGCACAGGCGGAAGTTGGCACCACCGAAGGCAGCACGACAATCAGTCCCGGCCAGCAGATTACAGTGCGAGGCGACGCTTCCACTGCGCGGTATCGCATCAGCGCCGCGCCTGCCCGCGACGCTTTCGACGACTGGAACGAATCGCGCGACCTCGGGATCCGGCAGGCTCTGACCACCCAGCATCTTTCGCCCTATTACACAGGTGGCGCCGACCTCGATCAGAACGGAACCTGGCAAAACGCGCCCGACTACGGAAACGTTTGGACGCCCAACGACGTGCCCCAGGATTGGGCGCCATACCGCGACGGCTCCTGGGTTTGGGAGCCGGGTTGGGGTTGGACCTGGGTTGGCGCGGAGCCCTGGGGATGGGCGCCCTATCACTATGGCCGCTGGTTCCTCTGGAACGGCGCGTGGGCCTGGTGGCCCGGGCCTGTCTATCCCTACTATCGTCCCCCGTGGGCGCCGGCCTACGTTTCTTTCTTCGGTTTCGGTCGCGGTGGTTTCGGGTTCAGCGAATTCGGCTGGCTGCCGATTGGACCTGGCGATGCGTTCTTCCCCTGGTGGGGAGCGCTCGGGCTGGCCTTCAACTTCTTCCGCTTCGGCGAGTTCTCGCATTTCGGCGGACACGGATTTGTTGCGCCGCTGGCCGGGCCGCTCGGCGGCCGCACACCCATCTCGAACTTGCGCGGCCTGGAGACCAATGCCCGGCTGCGCGCAGGCATCACCAGCGTGTCCTCCTCCCGCTTCGGAAGCGGAAGAGTGGTTCCCGATGGACATCGCTTCAGCGCCGAGGAAATTCGCGGCGCGCAATTCGCCCGCGGCGGCCTGCCTGTTGCCCCAACGCGCGCGAGCCTGAGCGCTTCGGGGCGGCCTGCGGCCCCGGGCACGGTGCCTTCCCGCAATCTCGGTGCGCAACGGTTCATGTCGCATGGCCGGACGTCCGCTCCGCAGCATTCCTTCGCCGCCGAATCTGCCGGCGTGCGGCAGCAGATTGAACGCCAGCGCTCCTCGTTTGGCGGTTCTGAAGGGCGCGCATCTTCCCGCTTCGGCGAGTCGCCACGTTCATCCTTTATGCGCCAGGACTCCGGCGCGCAATCCCGGTCTATGGGTAACGTGGCGGGTCAGAGCTACGGCTATCGTTCGTTCGAAGCCAATCGCGGCGCCGCGGGCAATGAATCCCCCGCCCGAGCCGGCGCCTACGGCGCGGAGCGTTCCTTGGCGCAGTCGCCTTCGGCCGGCGTACGCCAGCAGCAGGCATTTGAAAACGATAATCGCGGCGCTTGGGAGCACTTCTCCCCGCAAAGCCAGTCGGCATTTTCCGCCGGCCGTGGGACACCCGGCGGCTCGCAGTCCTACATGAATTCGCAGCGCAACCAGACCCGCCAGCCGCTCGATTTGCGTAAATCCATCGTTCAGGAACGCACGCCGTCCTATGGTTCGACGCGCGGCTCCTACGGCGCGAATCCCTACTCCGCCGTGCCGCATTCGCAGCCGTCCTACCGCGCTCCCGAAACTCCGCGCGGCTACTCCGCGCCGCACTATTCGGCGCCTTCTGCTCCTCGTGGATTTTCCGGTGGCGCCTATCGTGGAGGCGGAGGCAATCGCGGCGGTAGCCCGCATGTCAGCGGCGGCTCACACGGCGGTGGCTCGCATGGCGGAGCCTCGCACGGCGGCGGCCACGGTGGCCACCCGCATCACCGCTGAGAGAATTTCCCCTCGCGAAAACCCGTCTCATGTGCGCACTTAGGGGGTCGGAGCTTTAGCCTCGACATGGCATGCCCATTGGAACGGGGGCTTTAGCCTCTGAGGCCACACAGACTATTCCACTCCCACCGCCGAGATGGTTCCGCACTACCCCACAACGCCCCGCACTTCATTATTTCTTGGGATTGCCCTGCTGGTAGGAACTCAAAACTAGTTCAGCGCGCGTTCCACTTTCGCGGGAATCACGCGGACATTCTGCACGCGCGTGGTGAGCACGCGGTTGCCGAATTCGAGGAAGAGCCCCTTGGCCACCAGCACGTCGTGTTTGATCGCGCTTCCGCCCCAGGTGCATCCGTTGATGGTCACCCGGCACGGGGAGACGCCCCGGCGGTCAAACCATCCGCCCCACACCCAGTAGTTCCCGTCGCCTAGCGCCCAGATCGTGTAGCGCGAGTTTCGTGTCGTCACCACCACGCGGTCGCCGCAACGCACGTCCGCCTTGCGGACTTCTTCCAGCGAGCGTGCGTGCTCGGCCAGGGCGTCAAGTGAATAGGCGACAGCAGACACTTCCCCTACCCCCGGTCATCATCTTGCCTATTTGTTTCTGGCGTGTCAACGAGTTGCGCGTGGCCTGTAGTGGAAAAGAAAGCCGCCTTTCCGTGCCGGGTGGTGGGCCTGTTGGGCCTCGCCGGCTCTCAGCCGCGAAGGGAACCCCAGACCTCATCCGTGTCAACCTAACGTCCATTAGTCCTGCCTGTTGAGCAAGAAGCGCGAGTTGGTCAGAAGCACGCTGCCTCCCCACGCCAGGTGATCCGAAGGGCCGGCCTCGCCCTTCCCAGTGGGAGTAACAGAATGAAGAGAGAGACAGCCCGGTTGGATTAAGATTACCCGCGATGGGAGTTCATATGAAACTCACGCGCCTTTTGATGTTTGGGACGGTCATGTTGATGGCGAACGGTGCTGGTTCGCAGAATTTAGTCAAGCCATTTCATCTCGATGAGGCCACGATCAGCGATGTCCACGCGGCGTACAAGTCCGGCGCTCTCACCTCCGTAAGGTTGGTGCAGGCTTATCTGGAGCGCATTCGGGCCTGCGACCAGGCCGGTCCGAAGCTCAATGTGGTGATCTTTCTCAACCCTCGGGCATTGGAGGAGGCGGCTGCGCTAGATGAACATTTCCGCAGGACCGGGAAGTTCGTCGGCCCGCTCCATGGAATCCCTGTGCTGCTGAAAGACAATATCAACACGTATGACATGCCGACCACGGGCGGCTCGCTCAGCCTGGCGGGATACACTCCCGTCACCGATGCGGCCGTCACTCAGAAATTGCGCAGCGCGGGCGCAATCATTCTCGCTAAGGTCAACCTGCACGAGTTCGCGATCTGGGGTGAAACGGTTAGCTCGATCCGAGGGCAGACCCTCAATCCCTATGACCTGACCCGCACCCCTGGCGGGTCGAGTGGTGGTACCGGCGCGGGTGTGGCTGCCAATTTCGCGATTGCGGGCATTGGCACCGACACCGTTAACTCCATCCGATCACCGGCGTCGGCGAACAGCATCGTGGGTATTCGCCCGACGCTCGGTCTCGTCAGCCGCGCCGGTATTATCCCGTACTCATTCACCCAGGATGCTGCCGGTCCGCTCGCCCGCACCGTCACTGACGCGGCGAAGATGCTGAACGTGCTCGTGGGCTATGACCCTAACGATCCGGCAACGGCATGGAGCGTCGGCAATACCGAGGAGGACTACAGGAAATTCCTGAAGGCCAATGGTGTGCGGGGCAAGCGCATCGGCGTATTACGCAGTTTCTTCGGCACTGCTCCCATCAACGACCAGGTCAATAGGATCGCGGGCCAGGCGATCGAGGATCTGAAGAGCTCTGGCGCAACGGTAGTCGAGCTCAACACCCCGGACCTCGATAGCGGAAAGCTTTCCTCTGACGTCAGCGTGCATCTGTACGAATTCAAGCCGGCAATCAACGCTTATCTTGCCGCGGGCAACACGCCCGTTAAATCGCTGGAGGAGATCATCTCTTCCGGCAAGTTTCATCCGAACATCGGGGACAACATCAAGAAAGCACAAGGCCTCGAGTTGGACGACAGTTATCGCCTGCGTCTTCAGAAGCGCTCCGAGTTGCAGCAGCGCGTCATGAAAATCATGGCTGACGAGCGGCTCGATGCGATTATGTTCCCGCATCAGAAGCGGCTTGTCGTGCCTATTGGGGAGACCCAGGTGGAGCGCAACGGCGCTCTTGGATCGGTGACCGGCTTTCCTTCCATCGTGGTACCAGGCGGATTTTCATCCCCAACTCCGTCGGCCCCACTCGGCGTCCCGGTGGGAATCGAATTCCTCGGCAGGCCATGGTCCGAAAAGCTCTTGATCGAGATTGGCTACGGTTACGAAGAAGCGACCAGGCACCGTCGCCCTCCGCCAACCGTGCCGCCAGTGCCAGCCGACCGATCTCCTGCCGGGTGACGAGGTTAGTCTGAGATTGGGCTTCTAGGCCAAGCAAAGAGTCGAGTTCGTCTTTCAAAACATGGCTGGCCGTGCGGACTCACGTCAAACCCCGCACTATAATGTCTGCCTGCCCTGAGACATGTGGTCGCAGGACCTGTGCTACGATGAATCAAGCCAGTCAGGCCCGTAGCTCAGTTGGTTAGAGCGCTACCTTGACACGGTAGAGGTCTGGGGTTCGAGCCCCCACGGGCCTACCATCTACAGCGCCCGATGATTCGCCTATTTTTGCGTCCCTGAGACGCCCAGGTG